>DASQVN010000504.1:0-4172 GCA_035640755.1 Rhodopila sp. | reverse complement strand
GTCCAGCAGATGCAGGGGCTTGCAGATGATCCGGCTGCTCAGCACGTCATCCACGGTATAGCGCTTCTTGTAGTATGCCTTCGGGTTGTTGGACGCGTGCTCGGAGTGCACGACCTTGACCATCGCCACCTGCTCAGGCTTTGTGCCGTGTTGATACATGTGCCGCATGAACGTCGGCGCGAACATCTGCCCCGCGCTCTGCCACCCGTACGCTCGGCTGTGCAGCATATCGCCCGAGACCGGGGCCGCCGACCGCGCCCCTGTACCGCCGATCCGCACCTGCGAATAGCCGTTCATCGTCCGGAAGATCGCCACGCACTTGCACAGCCCGGCCTCCATGACGCCAATCGCGATGCCGATCAGCGCTTCCGTGGACGATCCGCCGCCCATGCAGTCCATGAAGAAATTCAGCCGCGTGCCGATGTCGCCGGCCATGAAGGTCGAGGGTGTGCTGTCATTGCCGGAATACGACAGCATCCCATCAATGTCAGATGGCTCGATTCCCGCATCCGCGCACGCATTGCGCAGCGCCCAGGTCCCCAGCGCCCGCGTCGTCATACCCGAGCCTCTGGTATAGGTCGTTTCACCAACGCCGACAATCGCGTACTTGTCGCGCAGGTATTTCGGCGTGCTGACATCCCCCTCCGCTGGTAGCGGCATGGCACGTCCCCCTCGTTATGCTTGACACCCCCGCACGCTGATGCGGCCATGCCGTTCCGTCAACCTGCGCGGCGCGGCCGCTGTTGCGCTCGTGGCCGGGAGCTTTCCCAACTTGGACCCACGTCCGGCGCCTGCCACGACACCTCATAGGCATCCGGCCCGTCCAACAACATCCCCGGCCGGCGCCTGCGCACCATTACCGGGCAGATGCACACCAGACGCTCGGAATTCTCCGCCGCCGCCGCGCAGACCATCTGGCGCAGGCCGGCCGGCCGCGGTGATGCGCGGCCTGCGTGCGGCATTGAAGTTCTGATACGGAACGAACAGCCTCACGCATCGACATTAAAGATAATCCACGTCGGGCACCTCTAGTGAAGTTGGTTCGACTGCCGCCGCAAGCCGCTGTATCGCCGCGGGCACGGTCGCCCGGAGATAGTGGCGGACCGCAACCACGCGGGTTCTTGCCTCTCGCCCGCGTGCACTTGTCCCGCGTGAACTTGCAAGGGAAGCTGTCGATGAGATCAATGACCAGACGGCGTAATTTCACGGGCACAGGCAGTGCCTTGGCAATGGCAGCCGGCCTGTGCCTGATCGGCGCATCGCATGCATCGGCGCAGACATCCGGGACGTCATGCCCCGGAGATAATGGCGGGCTGACGCTCTCACCTGGATTCTGCGCGACGGTCTTCGCCGACCAGATCGGCCACGCCCGCCACATGGTCGTGGCACCGAACGGCGTGCTCTATGTCAACACCTGGAGCGGACCTTATTACAACAACGATACGCAGCACGCCGGCGGATTCCTGGTCGCCCTGCAGGATACCAAAGGCGACGGCCACGCCGACAAGGTGGAGCGGTTCGGCCCCGACTTCCCGCACGGCAACCACGGCGGCACTGGCATTGGACTGTACCGTGGCTATCTCTATGCGGAAACGAACGACAAGATCGTGCGCTACAAACTCTCGGCGCAGGTTATCGCCCCGACCGCTACGGCGGAAACCGTGGTCTTCGGCATGCCCCTGACGGGCGATCATCCGATGCATCCGTTCGCCATCGACGCCCAGGGCAACATGTACGTCGATATGGGCTCGGCCACGAACGCCTGCCAGCCGGAAAACCGCGTCCCAGGTGTGACGGGCGCCAGGCCCTGCACCGAGCTTCAGACCCGCGGCGGCATCTGGCGCTTCGATGCCAACCGCCTGAACCAGAAATTCTCGTCCGCAGAACGGTTCGCCACCGGCATCCGCAACGGCGAAGGCATCTCCTTCGACTCGCAGGGCCGGATCTTCGTCACCCAGCACGGCCGGGACCAGCTCTATGAGAACTGGCCGAAACTGTACAATGAGCAGCAAGGCCAGAACGAACCAGCCGAGGAACTCGTGCAACTTCGCCCCGGCGGCGACTATGGCTGGCCCGAATGCTATTTCGACATCGATCAGAAGAAGCTCGTGCTGGCGCCGGAGTACGGCGGCAATGGCGGCAAAGCGGTCGGCGAATGCGCGAACAAGCTGGAGCCGGCCGCATGGTTCCCGGCACACTGGGCACCGAATGACGTGCAGATCTATCAGGGCTCGTCATTCCCGTCAGGATACAAGGATGGCGCCTTCCTCGCCTTCCATGGCTCGTGGAACCGTGCGCCCGGCCCGCAGGGCGGCTACAATGTCGTGTTCCAGCCGCTGTCCGACGGCAAGGCGTCGGGCCCATTCGTGGTCTTCGCCGACGGTTTCGCCGGAGCCGTCAAGGAGCCGGGCCGGGCAGCGCATCGTCCGTCGGGATTGGCAGTAGCACCGGACGGGGCGTTGTACATTTCGGATGACGTGACCGGCCGTGTCTGGCGCGTCACGTTTAATGGCGATCGCAGCCAGACGCAGATTTCCGCCGCGGCCCCGGCGCCGAAGGTGCAGGAAGCTGCCTCGTCCCGTCCCGGCATGCCCCCCGAGGGCCTCAATCCCCACGCCGGCGCGCAATTGCCGGTCCCGCCGGGCGCCTCGCCGGATCAGGTCGCGTTGGGCGAGCAGCTCTATCACTCAAAGACCTGCGCCGGCTGCCACAGCAGCGACGGCAAGGGCAGCGCCACCGGAGCCGATCTGACCACCGGAAAGTATGTCTGGAGCAACGGCAGCGTGCAGGGCATCGAGAAGACCATCGCCAGCGGTGTGCCAAAGCCGAAGAACCACATCGGCGCAATGCCGCCTGACGGCGGCACTCAGCTGTCACAGGCCGAACTCACCGCACTCGCCGACTACGTATGGGCGCTCGGACATACATCGATGCAGTGACCGCCATCCCGTTACGCCTGCCATGACACCGCAGGCGTAACGGCAGGCAGGCGTTACCGAAGACTCGCGTTGATCTTGTCCAATGCCGCGGAACCCGGCACCAGCACCTCATCGGGCAGGGCGTTCAGCGGCGTGTCGGACGTCTTCAGGTGCGAATGCAGATCGTGCGGGTTCGGATCGACATACAGCAGTCCCGTCACGATCTCACCCGCGGCCTGACGTTGCTGCAGGTAGGTCAGCGCCGCAATCCGGTCATGCACATCATACGCGTCGTCCAGCTTGCGCAACCGCAGGATCGAGCCGTCATGTTGCGTCACTGTCTCCACTGTCCCCGGGGCATAATCCACTGTGATCTCCTGCCGCCCGGTGATCACATCCAGGAAGTTCACCGCCGCGTTGTGCTCCCGCACATAGTCGAAGCTTTTGGTCGAGCCGTCATGATTGTTGAACGCAACGCACGGGGAGATGCAGTCGATGAACGCCGCGCCTTCGTGCTTCAGCGCCGCCTCGATCAGTGGCACAAGCTGCCCCTTGTCGCCCGAGAAGCTCCGCGCAACAAAGGTGGCGCCAAGCTGCAGCGCCATGCCAACCAGGTCGATCGGCTCGTCGCTGTTGATCACGCCGCGCTTCGATTTCGCCCCCTTGTCCGAGGTCGCTGAGAACTGCCCCTTGGTCAGCCCATAGACGCCGTTGTTCTCGACGATATAGACCATGTTCACGCCGCGCCGCATGCAGTGTGCAAACTGCCCCAGCCCGATCGAGGCACTGTCGCCGTCGCCCGAAACGCCCAGCTAGATCAGGTCCCGGTTCGCCAGATTCGCCCCCGTGAGCACTGACGGCATTCGCCCGTGCACCGAGTTGAAGCCGTGCGACGCACCCAGGAAATAGGTCGGTGTCTTCGATGAGCAGCCGATCCCTGACAGCTTGGCAATCCGGTGCGGCGGCAGCTCCAGCTCAAAACATGCCTTGACGATGGCTGCACTTATCGAGTCATGCCCGCAGCCGGCGCATAGTGTGGAGATCGCGCCTTCATAGTCCCGGCGGGTATAGCCGAGGCTGTTCTTCTGCAGGTCCGGATGGTGCAGCTTTGGTTTGGCCAAGAAGGTCATGGAACAGCCTTTTCAGTGAGACAGGCAATGGAATCCGTGATGAAGCGCGCACTGATCGGGGTGCCGTCGTAATGCACCACCTTGATCAGCCGCTTGGGATCGACTTCCAGCTCATTCACCAGCA
>DASQVN010000503.1:0-5617 GCA_035640755.1 Rhodopila sp. | reverse complement strand
CTCGCCTACGTCGATGAGGACGGCAAGCTGGTCGGGTTCGAGATCGACATGGCGCACGAGATCGCCAAGGACCTGCTGGGCGACCCGAACAAGGTGGAGTTCGTCGTGGTGCAGTCCGACGGACGGTTCCCGGCAGCGCTGTCAGGGAAGGTGGATTTCGGCCTGTGCTCGACCACCATCTTCCCCGATCGCGCGGTGCGCATCGCCTTCACCCGGCCGTACCTGGATACCGGGAACAGCCTGATCGCGCGCAAGGACGCGAATATCAAGTCGATCCAGGAATTGAACGACCCCAAATTCACCTACGCGATCCTGAACGTGCCGCCCGCGATCGAGCGTGCGAAGCAGCTCCTGCCCAAGGCGAAGCTGCTGCTGCTGGACAGCCCCTCGGCGCTGTTCCTGGCGGTGAAGACCGGGCGGGCGACGGCGTTCAACATCGACAAGCCGATCGCCGACTTCTACGAGCATGAGAATGAGGACCTGATGCGGCTGAACGTCGATGGCACGCCGTTCGCCTATGTTCAGCAGGATGCGATCTTCCTGAAGCCGGGCGACTTCAAGTGGTGGCTGTTCCTGGATACCTGGGTGGGCGAGCTGCGCTCCGGGTCGCGCTACACCAAGTACGTCGAGTGGTATCAGAAGTGGCTGCACAAGGACCCGCCGCCGCAGCGTCCGTATGATTTCAACAAGTACTGATCATGCCATTCGACGCCAACTTCCTGGCCCGTCTGCTGCCGGCGCTGCTGGAAGGCGCCGAGATCACCGTGGCACTGGCGGTCCTCACCATGGCGATCTGCCTGGTCTGGGGCCTGATGGTGGCACTGGCACAGGCGGCACGCGGTCCGTTGGGCTGGCTGGCAGCGGCGTATGTGCAGGCGGTGCGCAACACACCGTTGTTAATACAGATGTATATCGTCTATTTCGGCATGTCGCTGGCCGGGATGGGGCTGTCGGGATTTGCCTCCGGCCTGCTGGCGCTGTGCCTGCAGAACGGGGGGTACGTGGCCGAGATCTACCGCGGCGGGCTGCAGTCGGTCAGCATCCGCCAGTATGAGGCCGGGCGGGCGTTGGGGATGCGGCGCTGGACGCTGTACCAGTCCGTCATCCTGCCGCAGGTGATCGCGCGGGTGATCCCGCCGCTGGCAAACCAGGGGATCAGCATCACCAAGGACACCGCGCAGGTGGCGGCGATCGCGGTGATGGACGTGATGAAGGTGGCGCAGGTCTGGGTGGAGTCCTCGGCCAACACCTATGACGTATTCCTGGCAGTGGCGGTGATCTATCTGGTGCTGACCTCGGTGATCAGCCTCGGCGCGCGGGTCGCGGAACGGCGGCTCATGTTCGCGTCATGAAGACGTTCGCCCCGCTGCTGCACAGCTATTGGTACCTGTTCCGCGGCGCCGGGATGACGCTGCTGATGGCGGGTGTGGCGGTGGTTCCGGCGACGGCGTTGGGGGTGGCTCTGGCACTGGCGCGCATCTTCGGCGGACGGATCAGCCGGGTAGCGATCGACGCATATCTGTTCCTGATCCGCGGCATCCCCCTGCTGGTGCTGCTGACCTTCGTCTATTACCTGCTGCCGCTGACCGGGATCGACCTGCCGCCGTTCTGGGGCGTGGTGCTGGTGCTCGCCGCCTATTATGCGGCGTTCATGAGCGAGGTGTTCCGCGCCGGCATCCTCTCCTTGCCGCAGGCGCAGTGGGATGCGGCAAAGAGCCTGGGGATGAGCCGGTGGCAGATGCTGCACATCGTGATCTTTCCGCAGGCGCTGCGGCTGGCCGCGCCGCCCTTCGTCAGCCTGTGCGCCAATCTCGTGAAGGCGACCTCTCTGGTGTCGATCGTGGGCCTGTGGGAACTGACCATGGCGAGCCGTGAAGTCGTGGAGCGGACGCTGGCGCCGTTCCAGATCTTCATCGCGGCAGCGGCGCTCTATTTCTGCATCTGCTACGCCCTGGCACTGTATGGGAAGCACCTTGAACGACGCATCCTCATCTCTCACTGAAACCCGGCCGATGCTGGCGATGGCGGGCATCGTCAAGCGCTTCGGCACGCATGAGGTGCTGCGCGGCGTCTCGCTCTCGGTGCGCCGTGGCGAGACGGTGGTGGTCATCGGGCCCAGCGGCTCGGGCAAGACGACCCTGCTGCGCTGCGTGAATATGCTGGAGGATTACCAGGCGGGCACCGTCACGGTGGACGGGGAGCCGGTGGGTTACGTGGTAGACCGTGCCGGACGGCGGCAGCGCATGGCGGAGCGGGAGATCGCGGCGGCGCGCGAGAAGATCGGCATCGTGTTCCAGAGCTACAACCTGTTCCCGCACATGACCGCGCTGCAGAACATCGTTGCGGCGCCGGTGCGGGTGAGGGGGGTGCCGCGGCCAAGGGCCGAGCAGAGGGCACGTGAATTGCTTGCGATGATGGGGCTGTCCGACAAGGCGGATGCCTATCCGGCGCGCCTGTCGGGCGGACAGCAGCAGCGCGTGGCGATCGCCCGGGCGCTCGCGATGGACCCGAAGATCATGCTGTTCGATGAGGTCACCTCGGCGCTCGACCCCGAGCTGGTGGGTGAGGTGCTGGCCGCGATGCAGCAACTGGCGCGCGACGGCATGACGATGATCGTGGTCACGCACGAAATGAGTTTCGCGCGCGACGTCGCCGATCGTATCCTGTTCATGGACGGCGGCGTGATCGTCGAGGAAGGCACTCCGGACCAGCTCTTTTTCCAGCCTCGGACCGAGCGCGTGCGCCAGTTCCTGAAACGCTACAATGACCGCTATCGCTTGTAGAGAAGGTGCTGCTGATGTCTGCGACCGCGCTGCCGAACACCACCCTGCTTGCCGCCTATGAGGCCATGACGCCGGGTTCGGCCGCGCTGGCCGCACAGGCGCGGGAGGTCCTGCCGAGCGGGCTGGCGCATGACAGCCGGCATTTCGATCCGTATCCGATCTATATCGACCGGGCCAGGGGGGCGGTGAAGTGGGATGTCGACGGCAACCGGTATGTCGACTACTTCGGCGGCCACGGCGCGCTGCTGCTGGGGCACAACCACCCGGCGGTGATGCAGGCGGTGCACGCTGCGCTGGACCGCGGCACGCATTTCGGCGCCTGCCATGACCTGGAGGTGCGCTGGGCCGAGGCGATCACACGCATGGTGCCCTCGGCCGAGAGGGTGCGGTTCACCTCGTCAGGGACCGAGGCGACGCTGATCGCGCTGCGGCTGGCCCGCGCCCACACGGGACGCAGCAAGCTGGTGCGGTTCCGCGGCCACTTCCATGGCTGGCACGACCACATGACCAGCGGCCACACCAGCCATTTCGACGGCACGCCGACCAGCGGCGTAGTCGGCGCCATCACCGACAACGTGCTGCTGTGTGACCCGAACGATGTTGCAGGCATCACGCGGATCTTCAACGACCACAAGGACATCGCCGCGGTCATCCTGGAGCCGACGGGGGCCAATTTCGGCAAGATGCCGATCCTGCCGTCCTATCTCTCCCTGCTGCGCGACCTGACGCGGCAGGCCGGCGCTGTGCTGATCTTCGATGAGGTGGTGACCGGCTTCCGGGTCTCGCCGGGCGGGATGCAGCAGGAGGTCGGGGTCATTCCGGACCTCACCACGCTGGCGAAGATCGCGGCCGGCGGGCTGCCCGGCGGCGCGGTCGCCGGGCGGAAGGAGCTCATGGACTGGCTCGACTTCAGCGTCACGAAGGCGAAGGGGATGGAGCGGATCTATCATCCCGGCACCTTCAACGCGAACCCGGTCACGGCGGCGGCGGCGGTGACGACGCTCGAGATCATCGAGACGACCGACGCCTGCGCCCGCGCCAACGCCTTCGGCGCCGAGGTGCGGCGGCAGATGAACGACGTGCTGCTGGAGGAAGGGGTGAAGTGGGCCGTGTTCGGCAGCTATTCCGGGATGCACATCTTCACCAATCCGGATGGGGCCGACATCGATCCGCACAACTTCGATGCGGTGCCGTTCATTCCGCAGATGATGAGCACGCCGCGCGGGCAGGGGGTGACCGGCAAGATCCGCATGGGGCTGCTGGTCAACGGCGTCGACATGAACTCCGGCCCGTCGGGAACGATCTCGGCCATGCACGGCGAGGAGGAGATGGCGACGACGGTGGATGCGTTCCGCGCGACGATCCGCGCGCTCAGGCGGGAGGGGGAGATCGGGTGAGTGTCTCCCCGATTCGTTACGCCATGGCGGGGAGCTTCCTTGGCTCCTCGGGCGGCGTGCCTTCGTACTGGTTCAGCACGTCTGCCGCAGCGCCGTCGGCGCGGACCTGACCCTGGTCGAGCCACAGCACGCGCGTGCACCAGTCGCGTACGATGTCGAGCTGGTGCGTTGACAGCACCAGGATTTCCGCGCCGCGCACCATGGCCTCCAGCCGGTGGCGCGCCTTCTCCATGAAGGCGGCGTCGCCGGCCAGGAACCATTCGTCCATCAGCAGGATCTGCGGCTTGATCGCGGTGGCGAGCGCAAACCCGAGCCGGACGACCATGCCGGCGGAGTAGATGCGCACCGGCAGGTCGATGAAGTCCGACAGCTCGGCAAATTCCGCCACATCTTCCTCGAGCCTGGGCAGCATGGAGCGCGGCAGGCCGTTGTAGAGACCGCGCAGCAGGATGTTTTCGCGCCCGGTCAGCTCCATGTTCATCCCGAGGCTCGGGTCGAGCAGGGCGTTCACGCTGCCGCAGACCCGGATGCGGCCGACCACGGGCTCATAGATGCCGGCGAGTACGCGCAGCAGCGTGGTCTTGCCGGCGCCGTTGGAACCGACGAGCCCGAGGCGGTCGCCGCTGGTTAGCCGCAGGTTGATGTCGCGCAGGGCGCGGACGACAACCCGCTGCTGGGTGTCCTGGCCCAGCCGCGCCGAGGCGGCGGCGACGACCATCTTCTTCAGGCTGCGGGCGCTGCCGTGATAGAGCGGGAACAGGACCGAGACGTTCTCGGCCTCGACCAAGGCATTTGAGGTCATGCGCTAAACCCAGAATGTGACCCGGCCGCGGGCCCGGACGAAGAATGCCCAGGAAACGCTGCACAGCAGGACGCTGTAGGTGATCGCGCCGATCCAGGTCTCAAGGGTGATGCCGGTGCCCAGGATCGGGCCGCGGACGATTTCCAGCAGGTCGTAGAACGGATTGAGCGGCAGCGTACGGGCGCCGGGGCCAAGTTGTTCGGGTTTCCAAATGACCGGGGTCATGAAGAAGGCGATCTGCATGATGCTGTTGACGATCGGCTGGATGTCACGGAAGCGCGCACAGAACGCGCCCAGCAGCAGGGTCATGGCCAGGCCGTCGATGATCCAGATCACGAGTCCGGGCAGGATCATCAGGCCGTCCCACCCTGGCCACATCGCGAAGATCGCGAACACGACCGCGATCACCAGGACATTGTGGGCGAGCACGATCACGTTGCGGATCAGTACGCGCATGGAAAACACGAAGAAGGGCATGCGCACCGATCGGATCACGCCCTCGGCTTCGGTGAAGGCGGCGCAGGACTCCGAGACCAGTGCAGCCAGGAAGCCCCACAATACCTGCGACAGCGCCAGGAACGGTAGATAGTCCTTCAGAGACAGCTTGAAGAGCGCCGAGTACAGGAAGCCGAGGG
>DASQVN010000502.1:0-6512 GCA_035640755.1 Rhodopila sp. | reverse complement strand
GACACCGACGGCTTCTGGCTGGAGCCGCATACCGATATCGGCGCCAAGCTGTTCACCATGCTGATCTGTCTGTCCGACGACCCCGATTCGGAGGCCTGGGGGACGGATCTGCTGGATGCCCAGGGTACGCCGGTTCAAACTGCGCCCTACAGGCGGAACTGCGGGCTGATATTCATTCCAGGCCGGGATACATGGCACGGCTTCCACCGCCGACCGATCCGGGGCGTGCGGCGGTCGCTGATCGTCAACTATGTGGAGCCGGAATGGCGCTCACGCCACGAATTGGCGTTCCCGGACCAGCTGGTAGGTGGTTGAACGAATCTATGTCCGCTTCAGCCGCTCGCCTGCCTTCCGCAGGGCCTCCACACTGCGCTCCAGCAGCATCTTTTCATCCGGCGACAGCGCCGGCGGATAGAACTCCCGCAGGCCACGCCGCCCAATCACCCCCGGCAGCGACAGCGTCAGCCCATGCTCGGTGCTGTAGGCGCCGATCGGCACGGCCAAGCCCTCATCGCGCAGTACCGCCTCGGCGATGCGGGCGCAGACGATGCCGATGCCGTACTGGCTGGCCTCATTGCCCTCGATGATCGCGATGTTGGCGTAGCGGACCTCCTGCTCGACGCTCTGGCGGAACGCGGCCTCGTTCTCGCCGCGGCGGCGCAGCAGGTCAGGCAGTGGTACGCCCGCGACACGCGCACCGGACCAGATGAAGACCTCCGAGGTGCCGTGCTCGCCCAGGATGCTGGCCTCCACCGTATCCGGGCTGACATCCAGCTTGCGTGCGATATGCGTGCGGAAGCGCAGGCTGTCGAGCCACGTCCCGGTGCTGAGCACGGCGGCATGGCCCGCGAGCATACGAGCCAGGTCAGCCAGCGGGTCGGGCGGATCGGTCACCGCCAGCAGCACGGCATCAGGTGCGGCGCGGACGATCCGGGGGACGATGTCGCGATAGATCTCAGCGTTCTTGTCGAGGAGCTTGAGGCGTCCTTCCGGGTCGCTGCGGTCCGTCGCACCGCCGGCCTTTTCGTTCACGCCGGCGGTGATCAGCACGCAGCCGGCGCCTTCCAGGGCGTCGTAGTCACCCTCGCTTACGTCGACGGGCGGGCCGAGGGGCACGCCGTAGCGGATGTCGGTGGCGATCGCCCTCGCGCGTTTCGCCGTGCGGTCGACGATAACGACTTCCTCTGCGCTGCCGCGCAGTACGAGGCCCATCAGGCAGGCCGCGCCCACGCCGCCGGCCCCGATCACGCCAATCTTCATCCCTGCCGCTCCCATTCCTACCGCTCCATGGCTGGGTTTTGTCGTCCGCCTGAAAGGGGATCGCGCCCGGGCGTTCATTCGGCAGCCACGTCCAGCGCGATCTTGCCGCGCACATGTCCGTGCTCCAGCGCTTCGTGGGCCGCGCGTACACTTGGTCCAGGGCGAAACGGCGGGAGACGGTGACGCACACCTGCCCCTGGTCGATCAGCCGGCCGATTTCCTGCAGATGTGCGCCGTTCAACTGTTCACCGTTCGGCTTCAACACCGACCAGGAGCGATTCTGGGTTTCGCCGGCAACCAGGTCAAAGACAAGGTCGATGTCGGCACGGGTTGCGCCGCTTCGCCGACTCAGGTGGACAGCAACCGCGGCGCCGGGAGGCGCGTTGAGCCGGTATCACGTGCGATGACCGAATCATCGGAGCCGAAATCTTGTTTCTTGTACAAAATCAGCCCGCAACGGCCGCACGCCCTGCCGTAAAAAGGGCGTAACGTGAGCGCACCCACCTATGCCGAACGCGGACGCGGAGAGCTCGGCCAGAACATGCGCGCGTCGCTGGCGCGCCTGTCGTGGCACGACGGCGCGGTGAAGCTCGCGCTGATCGGCATCGGCGTCGTCCTGGTGTGGCAGCTTCTCGATGTGCTGCTGCTGTTCTTCCTCGCCGTGCTGATCGCGGTGATCCTGCGCGGCATCTCCGACGCCCTGGCATCACGGTTCGGCGGCTCGCCGCGCCTGATGCTGGCACTGGTCACGATCGCGCTGACACTTATCACCGCAGTTGCGGCATACTGGATCGGGCCGGCCCTGGCGGGGCAGGCGACCGACTTCCTGCACCGGCTGAACAGCCAGTTGGACAGCCTGCGCAGCGAGTACGGCAGTTCGCCGATCTTCCAGACGTTGACGAGCCACCTGAAGAGTTCGAACGGGCTGGAGCAGCATGTCGGCTCCTATGCGTTCAATATCGCGAGCCTGACGTTTTCGGCACTCGGCAGCCTGTTCGCCGTGGTCGTCATGAGCCTCTATCTGGCAGAGGCGCCGGAGATGTATCTGAACGGCGCGGTCCGCCTGATGCCGCCGGTACACCGCAGCCTGACCCGCGCACTGCTGCAGGAGATGGCGCACGACCTGCGCCGCTGGATGCTGGGGCAGTTCATCGATATGCTGACTGTCGGCGGGCTTTCGGCCGTCGGGTTGTATCTCCTGGGCGTGCCGGTTCCCTTCGCGCTGGCGGTGCTGGCCGGGCTGCTGACGATCGTCCCCTATTTCGGTGCATTGGCGGCCGGAATACCCGGCGTCCTTGTGGCTCTGACGCAGGGCTGGATGGCAGTCGTCTGGGTCGTGCTGATCTTCGTCGGCTGCCACACGGTCGACGGCTATGTCGTCGCGCCGCTGGTGCAGCATCGGCTGGTGCAGATGCCGCCGGCGGTGGTGATCGGCGCGCTGGTGGTGGCCTCGGCGCTGTTGGGGCCGGTGGGCATCATCCTGGGCACGCCGCTCGCGGTGGTGACGCTGGTGCTGGTCCGACGCGTGTATCTCGAGCACATGCTGGGCGACCGGGTCGAGCCGACGCCTCCGCCCTGAGATCTGGGACGTGAGCGGGGGGCGTGAACCTGTCGATTGGCACGGTGTTCAGGCTGGGCTACATTACCACGCTGTAAGTCGGTTCATGGCGATTACCGCGCTGTAAGTCGGTTCATGGCGGGCGCCCTTAGCTCAGTTGGATAGAGCAACAGCCTTCTAAGCTGTGGGTCGGTGGTTCGAGTCCACCAGGGCGCGCCATCTCGCCCCCCTCCATGAATTTTGGCGCGAGCTCAGATCTGCAAATGACCAACCGCACCCTCGATCGAAATGTCTTTGAAACCACGGCTGGAGTGCATGTGGAAATCGGACACGTCAGAGAGGACGCAGGCAGCCCCGCTGCCGCGGGGAAGGTTGACATGAAACAGATCCACGCCATTGGCATCGCCGCACCAGAATGAGGGGCGCGCATCGGCCGCCACGCTGGCGGCCTCGACATTGCTGAACTCAATATCGCGCACGTGCCGGAGATAGAAATGCTGTGCCGGCAACGGACCGAACCGCGCCGGCTCCGGATACTCGTCCGGCCGCTCGGCCGGTTGCAGCGCCGCCATCTCCGCTGTGCCTCCACCCTGGTGCAGGAAGGTGCAGTCGCTGATCTGGATGTCCTCAATCGCATGTCCGGGGATGCCGCTGATGATCGAAGGCATCCCGTTCTGCGGCCCGTAGCAGGTGACATTGCTGATCAGCACCCGCTTGAGCGTGCCGACCGGGATGTCCTTCGGACCGCGCATCCGTGCGCCGAGGCGCAGGAAAATCGGCGCGTTGCGGATATCGCGCATGGTCAGTCCGGTCACGGTGATGTCTTCCATGATCCCGCCATCCACCGTCTCCAGCGCCAGGCCGCGGCAGCTCTCGAAGATGCAGTTGGCGATGGCAATGTTCCTGAACCCGCCGTTCGATTCCGTGCCGCACTTGATCCGGCCGGTACGCTCCCAGCCATGATCCTTCCAGTCATCCGGAAAGCGTTTGAAACTGCCGTCGAGCAGCGAACCAAGCTGATAGCCGCCGGTCACGTAGCAATTCGCGATCGTGACGTTCTCCGTGGCACGCGCGGCTCCCAGCGCGAATGAGCTCTTCGGGCAGATCGCGTCGTCCCACGGCGAATTCACGCTGCAGTTCGCGACGCGCACGTTGCGGCAGCAGTCTATATCGATGCCATCACGGTTGGTGTCGATCCTCAGATTGTCGATCGTCAGATTGTCCACCCCGGTCGCCAGGATCGCGAAGTGCCCGCAGGCAAGCATCGAGAGATCGCGCAGGATGACGTTGCGACAGTCCTTGAGGGCGATGGCCTTGTTGCCGACGCCCGGCGCCTCGGCCAGCGGAAGATCGGGATCGTCATGTCCCCGGGCCAGGCCGCGTCCCCAGATCAGGCCCGGCCCGAGGATCGCGACGTCGTGGAGGTTCTCGCCCCAGATCAGGCTGTTGTGCCAGTGGTTGTGGCCGAAATCCTGAAAATCGTCCCACGGTGCATTGGATTCGGCCGGATCGTAGCCGGACGCGGTTCCCTCGCGCGGCGTGCTGGCAGCGATGAGCGTTGCGCCCTGGTCGAGGTAGAGTGCCACGGCGCTCTTCAGCCGAAGCGAGTAGCACACGTAGCTGCCGGGCGGTACAAACACGGTCCCCCCGTTGGCGCCTGCGGCCTCGATCGCCCGGTTGATCGCAGGCGAATCCACGGTCTTTCCGTCGCCCACGGCGCCGAAGCTGCGAACGTCAAAGACCGTGCCGGCACCGGATACCGGGGCGATCGCCGCCCGCGCCCCCCGCGCCAGCATCGCCGGGGCGACCCAGCCGGCAACGCCAGCCAGCTTGAGAAACTCCCTGCGGAATGGGGAAACCGCCAACGCCGCCTCGGCGCTATCCCCGTTTCGCCTTCTCCGCCATATAGCGCTGGCCCGCCGCCTCCACCGCCTGTGCGTGTTCGGCCGCCAGCTCGGCCCGCGCCGCACTGGCCAGACGGGCTGCCTCGATAGTGCTGTGCGCCTGCCCCTGGAAGCGGGGCATCACGTGGCGGGCGATCATCTCGTAGCTCTTGTGCGTCGCCTGCTGGTTCGCCCAGTTGTGGCCCAGCAGCAGATAGCAGCCGAAACCGCCGTTCGACTGCTGCATCAGCCGGTCGATCTGGGCCGCGCACTCATCCGGCGTGCCGATCACGCCGATGCCGGATTCATTGATGAATGTAATCATCTCCTGCAGCGTGTTGCCGGCCATCGCCATCTGCGGGAACGCGGCAACGGTCTGGAAATAGCGGAACCATTGCTCGATGCCGTATTCCACGTCGCGCAGCGCCTGCTCTTTCGTTTCGGCGCAGTGCATCGGCCCAACGAGCCGCCATTTCGCGCGGTCGGCGACGTGCCCGAACGCCTTCGCCTCCGCCTCCAAGATGTTCCAGTGCAGCGCGAGCGCGTCGAACCCGGCGGCCATGGTCGCGCCGACCGACAGCAGGCCCGCGCCATGGCGCCCTGCAAGCTTGGCGCCGGTGGGCGACGCCACGGCCGCGACCGCGACATCGAACAGCGGGTTGGAATAGGGCCGCAGGTGCAGGCGCGCGTTGCGCAGGTCCCACCGTTCGTTGCGGAAGGTCACCGGCTCCTCACTGCGCAGCAGGCGCATGATGATGTCCAGGCTGTCTTCCATCAACAGCCGCGTCTGCGCCTGGGTCAGCCCGATCATCGCGCCGTCGGTGGGCAGCGAGCCGGGGCCGGCGCCGAACATCATCCGCCCGCGCGTCAGGTGGTCCAGCATCACGATCCGTTCCGCAACCCACAGCGGGTTGTGGTACGACAGGCTGATCACGCCGGTCCCCAGCCGGATGTGGCGCGTCCTTTCGGCAGCAGCCGCGATCAGTATCTCCGGTGACGCGCTGATCTCGGAGCCCGCCGAATGGTGCTCGCCGAACCACGCCTCGTCATAGCCGAGGTGGTCAAGCCAGGTGATCAGGTCGAGGTCGTTCTGCAGCGCCAGCGTCGGGTTCACGCCGGGCTTATGGAACGGGGCGAGGAAGACGCCGAAGCGCAGCCGTGGTGTCATGGTGATGCCCTTTCTTGCGCCGTATCGGGGAGCTTGCTGTAACAGCCGGCCAGGCCCGCGCCCGATCAATTCGCGCTGACTGCAGCATTTTCCCCGCCGCCCCCTCAAGGATTGCCGCGCGCCGGCGGCGGCCATAGACTCCGCCGGAACGGAGGAAACATGGGTCATCCGATTACCAGGCCTGCATCACGGGCGCGGGCGCACCGACCAGTGCTGCCCTCACCAGTGCTGCACCCCCCAGTACTACCTTCATGAGCCCCAGGCTGACCGACTATACGCGCTACGACGACGCGCAGCGCCATTTCCGGCCGGAGAAGCTGTGGGAACTGTTCGACGGCAATCGCCAGGCGCTGAACATCGCGCACGAATGCATCGACCGGCACGCAACCGATCCGGGGCGCGTGGCAAGCTGGCTCGCCTTCGCCGACGGCCACGATGAGCCGATCACCTTCGGCGAAATCGCGGCCCGATCCTCCCGGTTTGCGCACTGGCTGGTGGGGCAGGGCGTAGGCAAGGGCGATCGTGTCGCCATCATGCTCGAGCCGTCCCTCCTGTTCTATGCAGCCCTGTTCGGGGCAATGAAGCTGGGCGCCGTCGCGGTGCCCCTGTTCACCTTGTTCGGGCCGGATGGCGTGCGCCTGCG
>DASQVN010000501.1:0-6915 GCA_035640755.1 Rhodopila sp. | reverse complement strand
GATCGACGCGAGGATCGCGGAACTGGATGACTGGAGGGGCCGGACGCTCTCCCATGTCCGCGCTCTCATCAGGCAGGCAGACCCCGACGTGGTCGAGCAATGGAAGTGGAGAGGCGTTCCGGTGTGGTCTCACGATGGACTGATCTGCACAGGTGAGACGTACAAGAGCGTCGTGAAGCTGACCTTCGCCAAGGGCGCCTCGCTCCAAGACCCCGCGGGCCTGTTCAATGCCAGCCTGGAAGGCAATGCCAGGCGCGCGATCGATCTCCATGAGGGGGATGCACTCGATGGGGAAGCCTTCAGGACGCTCATCCGGGCTGCTGTCGCCCTGAACAGGTCGTCGGCGCGATAGCCGGATCCGGCGGGCCCGGGCGGTCGCCGCAGGGCACTGCTACCCGGTCCTCCGCCATGTCGTGCCCTGCGGCCCGTCCTCCAAGACGATGCCCTTCGCCGCCAGTTCGGCGCGGATCGCGTCGGCGCGGGCAAAGTCCCTCGCCTTGCGGGCGGCCTGGCGGTCGGCGATGGCGGCCTCGATGGCATCGGCGTCATCGGTGCCGCCGCGGAACCAAGCGTCCGGGTCCTGCTGCAGCAGGCCCAGCACCGACCCGGCGGCGCGCAGGCCGGCGGCGGCTGCGGCGTCGCCGGCCAGGGCAGCGTCCGCCAGGGCGTGCATCTCCGCAATGGCCAGCGGCGTGTTCAGGTCGTCGCACAGGGCTTCCAGCACGGCGGCCGGCACGTCGGACGCCGAGCCCGGATGGGCCGCCACGGCGCGGTAGAACCGGTCGAGTTCCTTCCTCGCCTCGGCCAGGGCGTGATCGGAGAAATCGAGCAGGGAGCGGTAGTGCGTGCGCAGCAGCAGCAGCCGGATCGCCTCGCCGGGCGCCTTGGCCAGCACCTCCCGCACGGTGAAGAAATTGCCGAGGCTCTTCGACATCTTCTCGCCGTTCACCTGCAGCATGCCGTTGTGCATCCAGTAGCGGGCGAAGCGGCTGCCGGGGAAGGCGCAGAGGCTCTGCGCCATCTCGTTCTCGTGGTGCGGGAAGATCAGATCGCTGCCGCCGCCATGGATGTCGAACGTCTCGCCCAGATAGCGCCAGGACATGGCGCTGCACTCGATATGCCAGCCGGGACGGCCGCGGCCCCATGGGCTGTCCCAGCCCGGCAGGTCGGGGGTTGAGGGCTTCCAGAGCACGAAGTCGCCGGGGTCGCGCTTGTAGGGCGCGGGGTCGATGCGGGCGCCGGCGAGCAGTTCGTCGGGGGAGCGGCCCGAGAGCGTGCCGTAGTCCGGGTCGGTCGCGACCGCGAACAGCACATGCCCCTCGGCCGCGTAGGCATGTCCCGAGGCGATCAGCTTCTCGATGATGGCGATCATCTCGGGGATATGCGCGGTGGCCTGCGGCTCCTGATCCGGCGGCAGGGCGCCGAGGGCAGCCATGTCCTTGTGGTAGTCCGCGGTGGTGCGGGCGGTGATGGCGCTGATCGGCTCGCCGCTTTCCCTGGCGCGGGCGTTGATCTTGTCGTCCACGTCGGTGATGTTGCGGACATAGGTGACGCGCGGATACAGCCGCCGCAGCAGGCGGGCCATCACGTCGTAGACGACGACCGGGCGCGCGTTGCCGATATGCGCCAGATCATACACGGTCGGTCCGCACACGTACATCCGCACATGGCCCGGATCGGCCGGCGTGAACAACTCCTTACGGCGGGACAGGCTGTTGTGCAGGAACAGGTCGGGCATCGTGTCGCGGTCCATCAACGGCAGCGCTTTGTCGGGGGCAGCGCTTTGTCAGGCAAAGCCGTGTGCAAGGCAATGCCATTGACGGCAGGTTGGTTGAGCGGCTAGGCGTCGGGTGGATGTAATTGAGAACTACTCGCAGATGACGGATTTCAGTTCGAGCGCCACTGTCTCGCCAGCGGGACGGCGGCTGCAGCGGTTCCTTGCCGTGTTCGGCCCCGGCCTCGTGGTCATGCTGGCGGACACGGATGTCGGCAGCGTCATCACCGCGGGGCAGAGCGGGGTGCAGTGGGGCTACCGCCTGCTGCTGCTACAGCTTCTGCTGGTGCCGATCCTGTATATGGTGCAGGAGCTGACGGTTCGCCTGGCCGTGTTCACCGGCCGCGGGCATGGGGAGCTGATCCGCGACACGTTCGGCCCGCTCTGGGCCTGGGTGTCCGCCATCGGGCTTGGCATCGCCACCACCGGGGCGCTGCTGACCGAGTTCTCGGGCGTCGCGGGCGTGGGGGAGCTGTATGGCGTGCCGCGCGCCGTTTCCCTCTCCATCGCGGCGGCGGCGCTGCTGCTGGTGGTGATCACCGGCTCGTATCGGCGGGTGGAGCGGGCGGCGATTGCGGTCGGGCTGTTCGAGCTGGCGTTCTTCTTCGTCGCCTGGGCGGCGCATCCGGACGGCGGCGCGCTGCTGGCCGGGGCGGCCGACATTCCCTACCGCAACCCGGACTACCTCTACCTGGCGGCGGCGAATATCGGCGCGGTCATCATGCCCTGGATGGTGTTCTATCAGCAGTCGGCCGTGGCCGATAAGCGGCTGCGGCCCGAGCATCTGTCGGCGGCACGCTGGGATACCGCGCTGGGTGCGGTGGTGACGCAGCTGATCATGGCGGCCGTGCTGATCGCCTGCGCGGCGACGATCGGCGGGAAATCCGCGGATGCGGCGCTGTCCTCGGTGGGTGATATGGCGCAGGCGCTGACCCCGTTTCTGGGCACCGCCATGGGCAACCTGGTGTTCGGCCTGGGCGTGCTGGGCGCGGGCATGGTGGCGGCGATCGTCGTCTCGCTCGCCTTCGCCTGGGGACTGGGGGAGGTGACGGGCTATCGCCGCTCGCTGGAGATGCATCCGCTGGAGGCGCGCTGGTTCTATGGCGTGTATGCGCTGTGCGTGGTGGCGGGCGCGGTGCTGGTGGGGGTGTGGCCCAACCTCGTGTCGCTGAACGTCGCGGTGCAGGTGATGAACGCGTTCATGCTGCCGCTTGTTCTGGGGTTCCTGATCGCGCTGGCGGTGAAGGCGCTGCCCCGGCCGCACCGGCTGCGGGGGCCGTATTTCTGGGTGGTGGCGGTGGTCAGCGCGGTGACCTGCGCGCTGGGGGTGTTCGGCGGGCTGTCGGGTGCCGGGCTGTTCTGATCCGCTTTGGGTGCTGATTTCAGTACGATGGCAATTGCCCCTGCGGCCTGCTGGCTTCAGAGCGCGGCCTCAAGCTCCCGCGGGCTCAGCAGGGTGCGTTCGACCTGTCGGGCGTGGTCGGGCTGGCGCCGGCGTTCCCTCTCGGCCAGGCGTTCGGCCAAGCGACGCTGCTGACGGGACAGTTTCGGCACAGGGGAGGACGCGGCATCCGGTGCCGGGTTCCTGGGTGGCCTGAGTGGGGACGCGCACGCGGGAGATGCGGCAGCATCAAGAGTATGCACGATGGCGTTCGCGATGGCGAGCAATTCGGGCGGCTCGGCACCGGGCTCGGCCGGGGAGTCCTGAGAGGGCTTCTGCGCGAAAGGCTGGGCGCGGAGCCTGTCAAGCTCCTTCCGACAACGAATCGCGGCTTGGTTGAGGGACGTGGCGCTGCTGTTGAGACGTAGGATGGTTTTCACATCGAGGTCCGGGTCGGCGGCCCGTGCGAGGGCGTCGAGGGCGCGGAGGCTGAAGCAGATGATCTGGGCGGCGAGGCGCAGTTCCTCCTCACTACGCGCGGCATAGGCCTGGAGGGCTTCCGCGGCGGCGACGCGAGCGGCCTGGGGATTGCCCTGCGGCCCATCGAGGAACAGCGGTGCGAGGAAGGCAAGGATGCGGTCGAGGGCCGGAATGGAGATGGGGGCGGGGATCGGCTGCATGGTGGTCCGCGTCAGTGGTGGTGATGTGCTGTGCCTTTAGCGGAATTTAGGAATTCAGTCAAGAACGTTTTGGGAACGATAAGTCGCGGTGAGGTGCTTGGGGTGCCCCTTGCCAGTATGATGCTCAGTGCCCCTTCCTCAGAGTCTGGGTCGACACCTTGTCGGTGACGGCTTTCTCGAGAGCGGTCACCTCGGGCATCATCCAGGACTGGTAGGTGTAGGCGGGGGTGGACATCGTTTCACAAACGCCGCGACTGGATCTGGGCGACGCGGATATGATCTTATCGGCCCAGTCATCGTAGCTGACACCGTTCTCGACGATCAGTTGCGCCGCGGCGATCTCCCTGGCGATCCTGGAATTGGCCTCAAAGCTATGCGGGTCGGTGTTTGGGTCGCTTTGGATCGCTTCGACCTGGAAGTATTTGCCGCCGACCTGGGAGATGACGTCGGCGTACTCGTTTTCCACGCCGATCGCCTCGATCTCGCCTGACGTCCCGGCGCTGGCGGATGCCAAGGCAGCGACAGCCAGCACGTCAACGGCTTTCGTCTCCGGCCGGAATGTGCCGAGGTTGAGGATCAACGTGGGATCGATGGCCCCGTCCGACGCCGGGACTATCAGGACGCCGGGGTTGAGCGTGTGCAGCCGGTCCCACAGCGAGGCGATGTCTGCTGTCGTGGCAAGATCCGACTTGGTGAGCACGATCCTGTCCGCGACCGCTGACTGCTTCACCGCCTCCGCCTGTGCATTGAGTGTTGCCTCGCCATTCGCGGCGTCCACCACAGTCACCACGCCATCCAGCCGGTAGCGCGCCGCAAGCAGTGGATCCGTCACCAGCGTGTGCAGGATGGGCGCCGGATCGGCGAGGCCCGTCGTTTCGATAACCTCCCGTTTGAACAAGGGCACCTCGCCACGTGCACGCCGGATGGTCAGCGAATGGAGCGCGTTTACCAGATCGCCCCGAACGGTGCAGCACAGACACCCGGCGTTGAGCAGCACAACATCGCCGCTGACGGCCTCGACCAGCAGATGATCGAGGCCGACTTCGCCAAATTCGTTGATTTGTACAGCGGTGTCGGCCAGCGCCGGGTGCTTGAGGAGGCGGTTGAGAAGCGTGGTCTTGCCGGCGCCCAGGAAGCCCGTGAGCACGGTGATGGGGATGACTTCACCCATAGTACTGCTCAGCGATAGCCGAGCAGGGCAGTCTGGAAAGCTGAAACGCGCGGCGAGTCGCCGACCTTATCGTAGCTGATGAGCTGGCACATCCACACTCTCTCTTGGAACATAAAAGCAGGTCAGCATGAATGATATAAAGTATCAAGTTCGTCCTTCCCCTTGTGATATTGGGGAACGGGCCGAAGCGGTTACCGGACATGCGGCGGACGCTGCGCTTTCATTGACCATGAACCGAGCATTGAACGTCGTGACCGACCGAGGCTGACGGTAGGGGCGCCTGCGATTGGGAGCGATCCCGACAACTGCGCGTGAGAATCCGAGGTTATCGCCGATCTCGCGTTTGACACTCACCCAGACAATGACACATGAAGACGTGTTCATAGGAATGACGGATGCTTGGGACGGATCAGACGACGGAGCTGGCGGATCTCTTCCGCCTCTTGGGCGAACCGAACAGGCTTGGGATTGTACTCAGTTGTCTGGATGGCGCGCTCAACGTGGGGGACATCGCATCGAGACTGACGCTCAATCAGTCGCTGGTTTCACACCATCTGCGTCTGCTCCGCGCGGCACGGCTTCTCAAAGCCGGGCGGCGCGGCAAGCAGGTGTTCTACAGCATACCCGACTGCCACATCCGGGAGATGCTGACGAACATGATCGAGCATCTCGTCGAGCCTCATGAACAGGAAGACGAAATCGGCACCGAAACAGGAGTGACAGCATGAGCGTGACCATCGACCGCGTGAAGTGTGCGTGCAGCGACTGCGTGTGCGTCGTTGACGTGAACAAGGGCGTGGAGCGGGACGGGCGGATCTATTGCGGCGAGGCCTGCGCCGACCACCACAAGAACGGCGCCGGCTGCCAGCACGCCGGCTGCACCTGCCACGGCTGAACAGCCGGTCATTGAAGCAGAACCATCAGGAGCGGGACACGGTCCCAGTCTTATGGCCGCTGTCCCCACTTCGGCACGTCCCACACAGCCCGATCAGTTCCACCGTACGGTAATCGAGCGTAAATCCGTGCCGCTCGCCAAGATCCTCGGTTGCGCGGACAATCCGCTTGTCCTCAGCTTCCACGACCGTTCCGCATTGGCGACAGACCAGGAGCTGCCCGGCATGCGGGTGATCCGGATGCTCGCAGGCCACGAAGGACCGCGTGCTGTCCAGCCGATGCACGAGTCCCATCTCGACCAGAAAATCGAGGCTGCGATAAACGCTCGCCGGCGTAATGGACGCGTCGTCGGGCCTTACAAGGTCCAGGAGTTCGTACGCGGTTACCGGCGCGCCACTCGCCAGCAGCTTTTCCAGCACGGCGCGACGTTGTTGCGTCAGCCGGCCGCCCCGCGCGCGGCAGATCCTCTCCGCGCTTTCAAGCATAGCCGTCCTTTCCTGTCCCTGTGGCATCCTGTTCCCCTGCGGCTTGCCGCGGCCGAATATAGTCATCCACGGAGCCTTTAGGGAGCACTCCAACCGCGGCACTGACCGGCGGCTTGGCGACGCCACGGCCATCACGACCCTGCATAGCTCAGGTCGAGCACCGACAACGCTCCTGCTTCGGTACCGACCGCCAGTCGAGTACCGTCCCGCGACCACACCAGCGCCGTCACACGGCCGCCGTCAGCGGGCCGAATGGGAAAGGTGCGGTTATCGGGCTCGCTGGATAGACCGCAGACCGCGACACGTCCGTCGTCGAAACCGGCCGCAAGCAGCGGTTGGTTGGGATGGACAGCGACACGGGTAACCAGTGCCCCAGCGCCCTGGCACAGCTCCGCGGGTGCTTTGCCCTGCGGTCCCGCGCCGGTAAACGGCCAGGCAATCACACACTCTGCGCCCGCCGTCGCCAACCAGGGTGGCTTCGCCAGCCAGTCCATAGACCGCACTTTCGCCGCATAGCCGCGCATAGCCAT
>DASQVN010000500.1:0-2570 GCA_035640755.1 Rhodopila sp. | reverse complement strand
GAGTAACTGCACCTATACCGGCAACGTCGCTTGGAGCCTTGTGCTGCAGGGCACAGCGGTGAACAAACGCCTATGCGGCACCCAGGGCCGGATCGCCGACGGCCAGGCGCCCACCAGCACTGCGTTGCCGGCCGACGCCTTCACCTCGGCGCCCGTCCTGGTCGTCGATGTGGTCTACAATTACGTCCCCCTGGTCACCACCCTGTTCGGCCCCGGCACCGCCACCGGCCTCCGGCTGGCCGAGTCCGTCTATGTCGGCACCCGCACCGGCAATGACGCCGCCTGGGTGCGTCTGACCGGCACCTCCGCCGCTGCCGTCGCCGCCCATTGCCCGGGATATACAGGATGAAGATCGATCTTCCCCCGAAGCGGCGCGGCGCCGCTTGGCTTGGCAGGATGCTGAACCGCTTCGCGGAACGGCGCGCCGCCGTAGCGGTGATCTTCGGCCTGCTCGTCATCCCGTTGCTCGCGTTCGTTGCCCTTGCCTTCGATGTCGGGTCGGCGTTCTGGGCGCGCGCCCAGCTCAATATCGCGGCGGATGCAGCCGCCTTGAGTGCCGTGACGAAGGGGGTGATCGACTACACGAACAACACGCAGACGGACTTCACGGCAGCGCAGACTGCTGGCACGCAACGGTTCAACGCCCAGACCGACAAGATGCCGCAGGTCAGCGTCAAGCCGTCCGGCCTGGCAGTGAGCGTGACCCGGAAAGGAACCACGATCACGGCCCAGGTGGCGTATACGGCAAACTACCAGCTCCGGTTTGCCGGCCTGCAACTGTCGAGCCTGGGCAGCATACCGACCACATTCACCGTCAGGGGCAGCAGCTCGGCCAGCCGGACCGTCAGCCCGTATTTCGAGATTTCGATCCTGATGGACAACTCATCATCCATGGCGATCGGCGCATCGCTGACCGACATGGCGAACATGGGCACGCTGGTTCACAACAGCTCCTGGTATACGAGCTGGGGCCAGAGCCAGAACTGCGCATTCGGCTGCCATTTCGCTGCCGACGGCAACGATTTCTATGGGCTCGCCCACAAGAACGGGGTTTCGTTGCGTATCGATGTGCTGATCCAGGCAGTGACACACGTGCTGCAGACCATCCAGCAGTCGCAGGGGGCGGCCCAGTTCCAGGTCGCGCTCTACAGCTTCAACAAGGGCCTCACCACGGTCTTTCCGTCCAGCAGCAATCTGAACGCCGCCATCTCCACCGCATCGACAATGACGGTGCCGGTGACGACCGACGGCAGCGATGCCGATACCAACATCACAGCTACCCTGCAAAGCCTGGCTTCGACAATCCCTGCCTCCGGCGACGGGTCAACCGCGGCATCCCCGCAGCGCTACCTGTTCATCATCACCGACGGCGTGGCGGACTATAAGGACAGCAAGGGGAACCGGTTCCTCGGCCCGATCGATCCAAACCAGTGTACCCCCCTGAAGACCAAGGGCATCCAGGTGCTGACGCTCTATACCAAATATATACCAATCGTGTATCCGAACGTACCGACCGACAATACCTACTACAAGCAGAACGTCGCGCCCTTCGTGAACCAGGTATGGCCCAACATGCAGGCCTGCGCGTCATCGGCGGCGTTCTCGTTCCAGGCAAAGGACGGCGCCTCGATCGACAACGCCCTGCAGGCGATGCTGCTGGCCGCGCTGAGCCATCCCTCCCGTTTTACGCAGTAATCGCCGCCTCACGGGACCAGCGGCCGGAATGCCCCCTACCGCGCCGAGGCAAACCGCCGCAGTCCGGATACCGCCGCATCGACCTCCGACGAGCTGAGATCCTGGCCCAGCACTTTCCGCGCCTCGGCCTCATCCCCGGCCAGCATCAGGCCGACCGCCAGATTGTGCCGCATCCGCGCATCAAAGCCCGACCGCTCACCGCCGGTGCCCGCCTTCACCACCGACCGGAGCAGCGGCAGCGCATCCCCGGCACGCCCCGACAGCGCCAGCGAATAGCCAAGGTCGGCGCGTGCCGCGACATCGTCGGGATTGCGCGAAAGCAGCGTCCGGTAGATGGCCTGCGCCTCGTCGTGCCGCCCTTGGAGGTCGAGCGCGACGGCGAGCCCGGTCTGGATATGCGCGTCATCGGCCCGCAGCGCCAGCGCCTTGCGCCACGCCGCCTCGGCCTCATCCGCCCGCCCCTGCGCCATGCGCGCCCGGGCCAGCCCGATCAACGCATCCGCCCATCGGGGCTTCGCCGCGATCACGCGGGCAAAGTCCTGCGCCGCCTCGGCCGGTTGCCCCATTGCGTTGAGCGCCTGCCCGCGCCGCAGCAGCGCCTCCGTGTCGGCGGGATCGCGCTGCAGACGCTCGCTCAGCACCTGCACCGCCGTCTCGGGCCGTCCGGCCGACATCGCGGCCCTGGCAACCCGCAACTGTGTCGTCTCCGCCTTGTCGTCCCGCGCGCCCAGCGACCCGATGGACGGGCTGCTGCAGGCCGAAACCGTCAGCATACCGAACAGACCGAACATACGAAAGCAGGAACGAGGAACCGAGCAATGGCGCATGTCAAATTCCAACAAGAAAGTTTGTTACTTAGATAGTGTGGAAATCAG
>DASQVN010000499.1:0-3686 GCA_035640755.1 Rhodopila sp. | reverse complement strand
GGCCAGCGCCTCCAGCGGCTCACGCAGCGGGCCGTCACCGACGCAGACCAGCCTGGTTGCATCGCCCTCGGCGCGCAGGCGGCGCATCGCCTCGGCCAGCACCGCGATGCCCTTCTTCTCCACGAAGCGGCCAACGAACAGGTGGCAGGCGGGGCAGCGCGGCGGCGGAGCATCCGGAATTTCGACACCGATCGGCAGGACGGTCAGCTTGGTGTCCGGCACGCCGCGCGCACGGGCGACGTCCGCGACCGCCCCCGAAACGCAGACGAAGCGATCCGCCGCCCGCACCAGCGCTGGCCAGCGGCGTGAGAGCACAGTGCGGCGCCAGTTCTTCCGCTTGGCAACATCCCCGCCGTGCAGGGTCACAACCAGGCGCAATCCCAGCGCCTGCGCAAGCGGCAGCGCCAGCGCCCCGCCGCGCGCGAACTGCGCATGCAACACCGGCGCGAGGTCCGGGATCGCAACCGGCGGCGCGTGTCCAAATTGCCGGAACAGCAGGCGGCGCAGCGCGCCAGTCATGCCCTCGCCGCCCAGCCGGACCAGGCACGCCCCGTCCTTGCACATCGCGACCTGATCGGCCCCCGGCAACAGGACACGGCCGATCCAGACCGGCGATAGCTTCGTAAAGCCGATATACTGGCGGCGCAGGAACCCGGCCTCGGATGGCGCACCGATCCGGTCGCGATACACAAGAAAGGGGCGCGCGTCTGGCATCTCCGCCCGCCGTGTGGCAGGTCCCGATCGCGTTGGCAATGCGCCCGAACGGCAGGAGGAAACCCAATGCCCATCACCAGCCTGGACACCGCGCTGTACCGGATCGAGCTGCCGGTGCCACTCTCCGACTCGACCCACGGCACCATGACGCATTTCGAACTCGTCACCGTCCGGCTGCGCGATGCGGACGGCGCCGAGGGCGTCGGCTACACCTACACCACCGGGGCGGGCGCCGCCGCGGTGCACGCGCTGGTCGACCGGCACCTCCGCCATGTGCTGATCGGCGCCGACGCCGACCAGATCGAGGCGCTGTGGAACCGCATGTGGTGGGCGCTGCACTATGGCGGGCGCGGTGGACCGGTCAGCCTTGCCGTCTCGGCCTGCGACATCGCCCTCTACGACCTGCGCGCTCGGCGGCTGAACACGCCGCTATGGCGGATGCTGGGGGGCTTCGACGCGAAGGTGCCCTGCTACGCCGGCGGCATCGACCTGGAGTTCACCCTGGACGCGCTGCTGAGGCAGACCGACGACAACCTGGCCAAGGGCTTCCGCGCCATCAAGATGAAGGTCGGCCGCCCGCGCCTGTCCGAAGACCGGGACCGCGTGCGCGCCATGCGCCGGCACCTCGGCGACGATTTCCCGCTGATGGCCGATGCCAACATGCGCTGGACCGTCGATCAGGCGATCCGCGCCGCCCGCGCCTTCCAGGACAGCAACCTGACCTGGCTGGAGGAGCCGACGATCCCCGACGACATCGCCGGCCATGCCCGCATCGTGCGGGAAGGCGGAGTGCCGATCGCCACCGGCGAGAACTTCCACACGCTCCATGAATTCACGCACATCATCACCGCCGCCGGCGTAACCTTCCCCGAGCCCGACGTAACCAATTGCGGCGGCATCACCGTGTTCATGAAGGTCGCCCATCTGGCCGAGGCGTTCAACCTGCCGCTCACCTCGCACGGCGCGCACGATCTGACGGTGCACCTGCTGGCCGCCGTGCCCAACCGCTCGTACCTCGAGGTGCACGGCTTCGGGCTCGACCGCTACATCGCCGAACCGGTGCGCATCGTCGAAGGCAACGCCATTGCCCCGGACCGCCCCGGGCACGGGGTCGCATTCGACTGGCGGGCGCTGGAACACGTGCGGGACCGGGTCGGCTGATCGGGGCGAAGGGGGAATCATGGCTGACAGGGAACACTGGGTGGGCGCCTGGACCATCGCGCCGGCGCCGGCCGAGGGGATCGCCTTCAACAACATCACCCTGCGCATGAAGGCGCGCATCAGCCTGGGCGGACGGGTGCTGCGCGTGCGGTTCTCGAACGCGCATGGCACACGGCCGCTGCAAATCGGCGCCGCCTGGGTCGGACGGCAGCAGGCCGGACCGTCCATCATGCCGGGGACGCATCGGCAGCTCACCTTCGGCAACGAGGCCTCGGCACTGGTCGCCGCGGGGTCGCTGCTGGTCAGCGATCCGGTCGAGCTCGATGTCCCGCTGCTCTCGGACCTGCTGGTCAGTGTCCATCTGCCGCAGGACCTGCCGGCGAGCTTCTGCATCACCGGGCGCTATGCACGGGTGACGAACTACATCTCGCCGCTCGGGGATTTCGCTGCGCAGGAGGTCATGCCGGTCGGGAAGATCACCGACGACTGCTATTTCCTGGCCGGGATCGACGTGGCCGCCGAACCGGGCACGGGCGCCATCGTCGCGTTCGGGGATTCACTGACCGACGGCAACCTCTCCACCCACGACGCCTACGCCAATTGGCCGAACCAGTTGGCTCGGCGGCTGGTGGGGCAGGGGAGGCGGATCGCGGTGATGAACCAGGGGCTGGGCGGCAACCGCTTGCTGCATGACGTGCGCGGCGACAGCGGCCTGCGCCGCTTCGACCGCGATGTGCTGGCGCAGCCCGGGGTGACACACGTCATCGTCCTGCTGGGCATCAACGACCTGCGCAACCGCATGGGCCTGCCGGAGGAGGAGGCGACGACACCCGCGCTGATCGGCGGCCTCCGGCAACTTGCACTGCGGGCGCATGCGCACGGACTGACGATGTACGCCGGCACGCTGACACCATGGGAGAACGAGACATTCACGCCGAACGCCTGGACCCCGGCGCGGGAGGCGGTGCGGCAGGCGGTCAATACCTGGATCCGCACCGGCGAGGCGTTCGACGGCGTAATCGACTTCGACGCCGCGGTACGCGACCCCGAGCATCCGACCAGCATGCTGCCGGCATATGACTGCGGCGACCACCTGCACCAGAGCGACCGCGGCTACAACCACATGGGTGACGTGATCGATTTGGCCCTGTTTGATTGATGACTCATTGATTGATAGGTCAGGCGTTCTCGCCCATGAACCCCGCATAGGCCTTCGCCAACTCGGCGATGGCGGTGTCGTGGAACCGCTTGCCCTTCTCGGGCGTGGCCAGGCCGGGGTTGGAGCCGATGCGCCCGTCGGGGAAGCGCCTGCGGTAGTCCGCCGGGCCGTGGAACCGGCCGCCAGGGGCCTTTGGCGGATCCAGTTCGGCCGACTTGATCGTCTGCGGCAGGACATACTGGGTCACCGCGACCTCGCTGGCGGTGGCGTGGCTGCCGTCCTCGTCGCCGAATACCTCCTTCGACAGCTCGTGCATCGCCTTGCCGTCCCACCAGTTGGCGAGCCGGCAGCGCACCTCGTCACCGTCCCGCCGCAGGCCGATCGCGCCCTCGAAGGCGGCGTAGATCTCGGAAAACGCCGCCTGCACGGTGGCGACGTTGCCGCCATGGCCGTTGATGAAGAAGAACCGCCGGAATCCATGGCGGGCGAGGGAGAGGACATAGTCGTGGATGACGGCGATCAGGGTGGACGGGCGGACAGTCATAGAGCCGGCGAAGCCCATGTGGTGCACCGCGATGCCAACGCCGATGGTGGGGCCGACCATGACCTCGGCGGCCTCGCCGACGCCGCGGGCGATGACCTCGGCGCAGAT
>DASQVN010000498.1:0-2146 GCA_035640755.1 Rhodopila sp. | reverse complement strand
TGACGATGGAGTACGCGGTCGGCCATTATTTCAAGCGCGTCACGATGATCGAGCAGCTCTACGGCGATACCGACTGGCATCTGGGATTCCTCGCGCGCAATGGCGGCCTGTTCCCCAAGGCGGCGTGAGGCCTGAGGCACGGGGCCGCACGCTGCAGGGAGAACGTTATGATGCGGTTCGCGCGCAGAACCGTGCTGCACAGCCTGGGCGCCGCCGCGCTGCTGCCGGCGGGCGGGCGTGGCGCATCGGCTGCGGCGCCCGCGATGCGGCGGGTCCGGCCTGGCGATCCGGACTGGCCGCCGCCCGCGCGGTGGGAGGAGCTGAACCGGGCGGTCGGCGGACGGCTGATCAAGGTCAGCCCACTGCTGGCGCCGTGCGCGGCGGAGCCGGACAGCACGGCGTGCCGCGATCTGCTGCGCAACCTGCGCAACCCCTACTTCCTCGGCGAGCAGCCGGCGGGGACGGAAAGCTCCGGCTGGTTGGATGCGTGGCAGTCGGCGCCCAGCGCCTATGCCGTTCCGGCCCGTGCGACGGCGGATGTGGCGGCGGCGGTGAACTTCGCGCGCACGCACCGCCTGCGCCTGGTGGTGAAGGGCGGTGGGCACTCCTACCTTGGCGGCTCCAATGCGCCGGATTCGCTGCTGGTCTGGATGCGGCCGATGGACGGGATCACCCTGCACGACGACTTCGTCGCGCAAGGCTGCGCCGAGCGGGAGGCGGGAACGCCGGCGGTGTCGGTCGGAACCGGTGCGCGCTGGCTGGCGGTGTATGACGCGGTCACCACCAAGGCCGGCCGCTACGTCCAGGGTGGCGGCTGCACCACCGTCGGGGTTGCCGGACTTGTCCTGGGCAACGGGTTTGGCAGCTTCTCCAAGCGCTATGGCGCGGCCGGCGCGGCGCTGCTGGAAGCCGAGATCGTGACCGCCGACGGCACGGTGCGCATCGCCAATGCCTGCACGAACCCGGACCTGTTCTGGGCGCTCAAGGGCGCTGGGAGTTGCGGTTTCGGCGTCGTCACCCGGCTGACGCTGCGCACGCGCGAATTGCCCGTGTTTGTCGGTTTCGCGTTCGGCGAGATCAAGGCAAACGGAGACGAGGCGTTCCGCCGGCTGATCGCGCGTTTCACGGAGTTCTATGCCCGGAGCCTGTTCAATCCGCACTGGGGTGAGAGCGTCGTCTTCGGGGCGGACAACAGGTTGGGGGTCCACCTCGTGTTCCACGATCTCGCGGAAGCGCAGGCGCGGGACACGCTCCGGCCGTTGCTGGACTTCATTGCGTCGGCGCCGGCGGATTACACGGTCATCCAGCCCATGCGGATCGCCGCTGTCCCGGCGAGGCACTGGTGGGACCCGACGTATCTCTCCCAGGGCGGACCCGGCCTTATTGTCCACGACTGGCGGCCTGGTGTGCCGGAATCCAACATCTGGTATCCGGGAGACCAAGGACAGGTCGGGTGGTTCATTTACGGCTACGAGTCGGCCTGGCTGCCGGCTGTGCTGCTTGATGAGGAGCGCCGCGGACAGCTCAATGAGATGCTGTTCGCGGCGTCCCGCGAGTGGCATGTGGCGCTGCACTTCAACAAGGGGCTGGCCGGCGCGCCGCCGGATGCGATCGTCGCGGCGCGCGAGACGGCGATGAACCCGGCGGTCACGGAGGCCTTCGCCCTTTTGATCACGGCCGCGGGCGGGCCGCCGGCCTATCCGGGTATGCCGGGCACCGGTCCCGATCCGGGGCTGGCGCGGCGCCATGCCGCCGCGGTCGCCCGCGCGATCCGCGTGGTCCACGGTGTGGTTCCGGACGCCGGGTCGTACGTCTCCGAGGCCAGCTTCGCCGATCCGGACTGGCAGCGCCGGTGCTTTGGCGAGAACTATCCGCGGCTGTCGGCGATCAAGCGCCGCTACGATCCCGATGGGCTGTTCATCACGCACCACGGCGTGGGCAGCGAGGCATGGAGTGTGGACGGGTTCAGCCGCGTGTGATCGGCGCAGCCTTATAGGCTAAGCTGTATGAAGACTTGCAATTGCGGGTAGCACACGCCGGTATGCAGCGCCAGAAAGTTTTACCTCTTTAACGATTTGTTAGCATTGATCCGACAATATGGCGCCACGACAGATGATGGTTCGAGATGACCGCCATTACCGGAATC
>DASQVN010000497.1:0-2397 GCA_035640755.1 Rhodopila sp. | reverse complement strand
ACAGGATCGTGTTGATGGTGAACGCATCATACAGCATCACCAGGTCCATATCGGCGGCGCCGACCCCGGCCGCCTTGTAGGCCTCGGCACCCGACCGGATCGCCCCAGTGTGCGTCAGGTTCGGCATCGAGCTGATCGAGGCATGCGTGATCGACTGCCCGCTGCCCAGCACGTACACCGGCTTCTGCTTCATGTCGCGCGCCCGCTCAGTCCGCACCATGACGATCGCCCCGCCGCCGTCCGTCACCAGGCAGATGTCGCGCACTGTGAACGGGTCGCAGATCGGCCGCGCATTCAGCACGTCCGGGATCGTCAACGGCGCCCTGTCCCACGCAACCGGGTTCATCTGCGCCCACCGTCGAGCCGCGACCGCAACCTCGGCCATCTGCTCGCGCGTCGTGCCATATTCATACATGTGCCGGCTCGCGGCGAGCGCATAGGCCGTCGCCGGCAGGAACGGCTTGAACGGCGTCTCATACGGGTTGAATTCGCGCGGGCTCGCCCCCCGGCGCCCGACCGTCCGCTGCGTGCTGCCATAGGCGATCACCGCAACCGAGCACAACCCGGCCTCCAGCGCCGCATGGGCATGCGCGACGTGCACCTCGAAGGAGGAGCCGCCGACGATCGTACTATCGGTGTAGGCGTCCGGCAGGCCCAGATACTCGGCCAGCGACATCGCCGAGGTCCGCGCCTGGGTGGTGGCGCAGAACAGCCCATCGACATCCCGCAGGCTCAGCCCCGCATCCTCCAGCGCCCGGTGGGCGCCCTGCGCCATCAGGTCGATCGGGCTCATCAGCGCGGCGACCGAGCCGAGGTCGGACTCCGCCGCGCCGACAATGGCGACACTCCCGCGGCTCACCATCACGCACCCCCAACCGGGGTGAAGACGGGGTAGGGGTCTTCTTCTCCCGCTGGCTCCCCCCCTGGCTCTCCCGCCGGTTCATGAACCCGGAATTTCACACGCATCCCGATCCTGACCGCCGTGGGCGGGATGTCCTCGACACGGCTCATCAGCCGGAAACCCTCATCCATATCAATCAGGCACAAATTGTACGGTTCACCCTGCCGCGGATGCACCACCGTGGTGGCGTGCACCGTGCCCAGGCCCTTGCTGACCCGCCATTCAAGGTCACTCGCCCCCGTCACCGGCGCGATCAACCGCGGGTAGAACACCACGTGGTTGGCCGAGGGGCTGAACTGATAGGCCAGCTCCCCCTTCTTCAAATGCGCGATATACGTTGCCAACGGCGATTCGGCCGCGTTTGTCATGATGTGCCCGCTTGCCAATGTGATCGTCCTGCGTTCAGCCGCACGCAGGCTAAACCGAGCGGTGGGTTTATCAAGCTGCTTGCAGTTCGTTTACAGCGTCGCCAGATTTTCCTCATGGACCCGTTCAGCCCCCCATCCAGTCCCGCGCCGGGCACCCCCTCGCCGGACAGTTATCTGACCGGCCAGTTGCTGATCGCCATGCCCGCAATGGCCGACCCGCGATTTGCGCAATGCGTGATCTATGTGTGCGCCCACACGCCCGAGGGCGCGATGGGGCTGGTGCTCAACCGCCCCATCCTGAAACCCACTTTCGATGACCTTCTGAAGCAGCTCAACATCGCGCCGGTGCCGCCGGCGCGACATATCCGCCTGTGCGCCGGCGGCCCGGTCGAGAACGCCCGCGGCTTCGTGCTGCACACCGCCGACTGGACCGGGGAGGGCAGCCTGAAGGTCGATGACCGCATGGCCCTGACCGCGAGCCTGGATGTGCTGAAGGTCATCGCCGGCGGCGGCGGCCCGCGCGAGTGCATCCTCGCCCTCGGCTATGCCGGCTGGGGGCCGGGCCAACTCGACCAGGAGATCCAGCAGAACGCCTGGCTCTCGGTCCCGGCCGATGAGACCATCCTGTTCGACGACGACCACGACACCAAGTGGCGCCGCGCGCTCGCCAAGCTGAACATCGATCCCCTGCTGTTGTCCGACACCGCCGGACACGCGTAAGGGAAGCGCCCGCAATTTTAATGATCGGTTAACGTTCTTCGCGTATGCTGCCGCTCGTGCGCGAACCCGCGTTGCCGAAAGGGCGCCCCGTGACGACAGTTCCCGTGACAACCGTTCCCGTGACAACGGTTCTGGCCGAAATCACTGCGGTCGTGCGCGACGTCCTCTCTGATGGCGCCCTCAGCCTGACACCCGGCACCCGCTTCGAGGAGCTGGCCGGATGGGACCCCACCGACCTCGTCTCCATCGTCGCCGAAGCCGAATGCCGCTTCAACATCCAGTTCGAGCTCCCCGAAATCGACCGCCTGGCCACGGTGGATGACCTGGTCCGGATGGTCACACTCAAGCAGGCGCTGATCTCGGCCTGCTGACGGGGGCCTGCTGACGTGCCCCGACCGCCTGACCACC
>DASQVN010000496.1:0-4281 GCA_035640755.1 Rhodopila sp. | reverse complement strand
CACGGCGTGCCCTCTCCGCGCGCCGTGCCTCTTCGCGCCCTCTCCACGCGCTGCGCACGCTGCGCCCTCTCCGTCATGGCCGGCCACCGAGCCGGCCATCTGCGCTGCGACGGTGGTGCGTGGACGGCCGGATCAAGCCGTGCCATCATGGGTACGCAACACCGACAGCAACAAATTCCCCTGCGGCGAACACCTCTCCACAGCCCTTGTGCTCGACATCGCATGGGAACCGAACTCGCCGCCCTGTGATCCGCCACCCATCGCCGCGCCACGCGTTGCCGGACAGGACCATCTCAACGGTGAGGGATATGCCCCCAAGGAGGTGCCCATGAGCGACATACGCGGCGAGCGCACATCCATGCGCAGCTATCTGCCGGACGAGCCGCTGGACCTCAATACCGCCACCCGTGACCAATTGCGCGCCGTGCGCGGCATCGGCGACAGCAGAGCCGAGCGGATCGTGTCGTGGCGGGAACAGCATGGCCGGTTCGAGGCGGTCGAGGATCTGCAGCAGGTTCCCGGCATCGGCCCCGACGTCGTGGCCGAGTTGAGACCGCATTTCGGGGTCTGAGACCGGAGCAGTCACGCCCCCGAACCTCAATCCTTATCGCGCGCCGGCCGACATGACGCCGGCACGGCACCACCCGTAGAGGAAAACCCAGAGCGGAACAGACACATGGCATTCATGCTGAAAAGTCCCGCCTTCTCGTTCAGCGAGGAAATGCCCACCCGCTACACCGGCGAGGGCGAGAACGTGTCCCCTCCGCTGGAGTGGACCGACGCCCCGCCCGGAACACGCAGCTTCGCCCTGGTCATGGAGGACCCGGACGCGCCGTCCGGCACGTTCCACCACTGGGGCATCTACAACATCGCATCCGACCGCACTGCCCTGCCGGAGGGTATCGGCCACGGCGTGAAGGCCGAATCACTGGGCCATTGTCTCAATGATTTCGGCCACGCGCGCTACGACGGTCCGATGCCGCCCGAAGGCGATGACGAGCACCGCTACCACTTCCGCCTCGCCGCGCTCGACGTGGACAGGCTGCGGGTCCCGAAGGAAACGGTCACCGACCTGCAGGAGTTGATACGCCCCCACGTCATCGCCGAGGCGGAGCTGATCGGCAGCTACGCGAGCCGCCATAACGCGGGTTGAGTCGCCGATATGTGACCCGCACCCGGCACCGCCGGGCCGCGTATTGCATCACGGCAGGATCGCGCGATGTGCTTTCCAGCCCGCCCCGCCGGATGTGGTTGCACAGGAAACCACCGGCGCGCTCTGGCGGAACCACCGCGGCTACCTGCCGATCCCACGCAAGGGACCCTGACCTCAGACGGAGGCTTTGCATGAATGTCGAGAACTTCCGGGCCATGTACAAGGCGGAACTGCAGGAGGCATGCAGCGTCGAGGCCCAGCTCACCCACGCCCTGCCGAAGATGGCCGAGTCCGCGCACAGCGACACCCTGAAACAGGCGCTGCGCATGCATCTGGAGGAGACCCGCGGCCACCAGCAGCGCGTCGAGCAGCTCCTGCGCACGCACGGGGCAGAACCACGTGGACACACTGACCAGTCGATGCAGGCCATGATCCAGGAGGCCGAGAAATGGGCCGGCATGGTGCAGGAACCGGCACTGCGTGACGCCGGCCTGATCGCGTCGGCCCAGCGCGTCGAGCACTACGAAATCGCCATCTACGGCACCCTCGCAACCTGGGCCAAGCAACTCGGCCTGCAGCAGGATCTACAGACGCTGCATGAGATCCTGGATCAGGAGAAGCAGGCCGACACCAAGCTCACCGACCTCGCCAAGGCCAACGTCAACCCGACCGCCATGGCCGCAGCCGAGTAGCGGCCACCGAACGGGCGAACGGCCCTACCCGCCGTTCGCCCGCCGCGCGCTGTCGAAGCACAGCCCGAAGAAGTCCTACTGCGCTCCGGCCTCACCGCCATGGCCGGGCTTGACCTCGTACGCGGCAGGATAAGCTCTGCGCAGGAGAGGACTGTTGCTACCGCTGTTGCGTACCCGTCATGGCCGGGCCTGACCCGGCCATCCACGCACCAACGCTACAGCGCAGATGGCCTGCTCGGCGCCCGACCATCACGGTGATGCCCAGGCATACGGCGCCTGCGGCGATCACCCCCGCTCGCTACACCCCGACCATCACATCCGAGGCCTTGATCACCGCAAACACCTGCATGCCCGGCTTCAGCCCCAGCTCCTCGGCTGCTTCATTCGTGATCGAGGATGTGATCGTCGAGCCGCCGCCGATCTCGATCGTCACATGCGTGGTCGTCGCCCCAGGCTTCACCGTCTTGACGGTCCCGGGGATCTGATTACGTGCTGACAGCTTCATGCCTCGATCCTTTCACGTTGACCTCCCTGACATAAAGCCGCGTCCGCCAACCGCAAGGAACCCCAGGGTGTGACGTGTAGCCAGGCCGCCCGCGCGCGCAGCGCCAATACACCCGCAGCACGAAACACCCCCGCCACACGCCTGGTGTTCCTCGCGGCCGGCCTGGTTGCCGCGGCATGGGCACCGCTCGTGCCGTTCGTCCAGGGCCGCACCGGCCTGCACCCCGGCGCACTCGGCCTGCTGTTGCTCTCTCTCGGCGGCGCCTCGATCGCCACCATGCCCACGGCCGGCGCCCTCGTCGCGCGCTTCGGCTGCCGTGCGGTCATCCTTGGCGCAACCCTGCCAATGGGCCTCGCCCTGCTGGTGCTAGCGGCGGCTGCCAGCCCCGCCGTGCTGGCCCCGGCGCTTGCCATCCTCGGCACCACGTTCGGCGCGATCGACGTCGCCATGAACATGCAGGCCATCGCCGTGGAGCGCGCCGCCGGGCGCGCGATGATGTCGGGCTTCCACGCCTTCTTCAGCCTCGGCGGCATCCTCGGCGCGGTCGCCATGACCGCACTCCTCGGCGCCGGCCTCTCACCCTTCACCGCGACGCTCTGCATCGCCGCCGCCATCGCCGCGGCCGCCCCCGGCCTGTTCCCGTTCGCCACCGGACGTGGCAGCGCCGCCTTCGCCGTGCCGCACGGCACCGTGCTGTTCCTCGGCGCCCTATGCTTCATCGCTTTCCTGTCCGAGGGGGCGGTGCTCGACTGGGGCGCCGTCTTCCTGACCACGCAGCGCGGCCTTGACACCGGCTATGGCGGCCTTGGCTACGCCATCTTCTCCGCCATCATGACCCTTGGCCGCTTCCTCGGCGACCGCCTCGTGCAGCGGGCCGGCGGCAAGCGAGTCATGCTGTGCAGCGGCCTGTGCGCCGCCGCGGGGTTCGGCATCGCCGCCGCGCTCCCGTCCTGGCCCGCGGCCCTGGCCGGATACGCCCTGGTCGGCGCCGGCTGCTCCAATATCGTGCCCGTGCTGTTCACCCGTGTCGGCCGCCAAGCCACCATGCCCGAGCACGCCGCCGTCGCCGCCATGACCACGCTGGGCTACGCCGGCATCCTCGCCGGCCCCGCCGCAATCGGCGCCATTGCCCAGTTCGCCGGCCTGCCCGCAGCGTTCGTCGTCCTCGCCGCGCTGCAGCTCCCCATCGCCCTCGCCGGCCGGCTACTGAAGACCTGATCCTTCAACCCTGCGCCTCGCGCGCCCGGGCCAGCCGCTGCAACGCCAGCAGGTGCTTGCGCGCAGCCGCCCCGCACTCCGTCTCGATCGCCCGGTAGCGCATCACCACCGCCCGTCCCAGCTCGGTTAGGTTCGCACCGCCGCCGCCGCTGCCCCCGGCCGCCGTCTCCACCACCGGCGCACCGAACGCATCGTTCAGCTCCTCCACCAGCTCCCACGTCCGGCGATAGGAAATATGCAGCGCCCGCCCCGCCGCCGAGATCGAGCCCGACCGCGCAATCTCCTCCAGCACCGCAACCTTGCCCGGCCCGATGCGCGCGCCCGACGCCAGGTCGAGCCGTATGCTCAACCGGCTGCCGCTTCGTCCATTGCCAGGCGCGTCCTTCTTCGGTGCCATGCGAAACCGAAACACCGGATCGGTGCAAAGATCAACCGCCCCACCCCCTGGCCCCGTTATGCATCGCAAGCTACAACGGACCCAGCACATCGTCCCAGCACACTACCTCGGCACGTCGCATCAGGATTCCACAATGGACAGCCCGCCGAAACGCCAACCGTCGGCAAGACTGCCAGCCGCCATCCTCTTCGCCCTGCTGGCGCTCGCCGCCGCAGCCCACGCGGCCGAGGTCACCGACGCCACCAGCCGTACCGTCACCATCCCCGCTCATATCGCGCGTGTGCTCCCCGCCGGCCCGCCCGCCGCCGTCCTGCTT
>DASQVN010000495.1:0-4953 GCA_035640755.1 Rhodopila sp. | reverse complement strand
GGCTGGTGCCAAGCTGCCCTGCCCCATAAACGGCTTCCCGATGGGGTGCATTGGCAGATAAGGGGTCGCCACACGATTTGTCCAAAACTGCACGCTAAGCTGCCCGGGGCGCGAACGTAGAGCGAACATCATTGAGTGGCCGGAAGGCTGAGGCCGGTTCCGCCTCAGCCCACACGTAATCGCCGGTCAGGGCGATGTGCTCCCAGCCGAGCGGCGCCACGTGAGGCAGCAGATCGTCAGGCACGCTGCCGCCCTGAGTGCGGATATGCTGAACGGCTCGCTCCAAATACACGGTATTCCAGTGAACGATGGCGGCGGTGATCAGGCTCAGCCCCGACGCCCGGAAGCTCTGGTTCTCGAAGGTGCGGTCGCGGATTTCGCCCTGTCTGTGGAAGAACACCGCGCGCCGGAGCGAATTGCTCGCCTCGCCCTTGTTGAGGCCGGCGTGGCTGCGCTGGCGCAGCTCGGGATCAGAGAGCCATTGCAGGGTGAAGAGGGTGCGCTCGAGCCGCCCCACGGCACGCAATGCTCTCGACAGTGCGTTGCCCGGCCCTGCGGCCGCCAGCTTGCGCAGGATCACGGAAGGTATGGTGACACCGGTCTCGATGGAGGCTTTCAGCCGAACCAGCTCCGGCCATTGGTCGATGACGGCCGCCATGTCGATCGTGTCCCCGATCAGCGGCTCCAGCAGCGGATACTTCCCCGGCTTTTCCACCGTGTACAGCTTGCGATCCTTCAAGTCCTTTATGCGCGGCGCAAAGCGGTAGCCGAGCAGATGACACAGCCCGAACACATGATCCGTTGCGCCCGCTGTGTCGGTGTAGTGCTCGACAATGTGCAAGTCGGTCTGATGCGCATGATGATGAAGGCCATCGAGAACGTAAGGCGCCTCGCTTTGCGTCGCCGTGATGACGCGGGTGTAGAACGGCCCGAACCGGCCCGACACGTGGGTGTAGATCACCCCGCCCGGATCAATGCCATACTTCGCGTTGACGTTGCCGGCGCCGGCTGCGCGACCGCCGGTGCGGAAGTACTGGCCGTCCGACGATGAGGTCGTTCCGTCGTCCCAGATCGCCGCGTACGGGTGCTTGTGGTGCGCGTTGATGATGGCGGCGCGGGCCGCGACGTAGTTGTCGTCGCTGATGTGCCACTGCGCCACGTTGACCAGGTGATGATAGCTCAGGCCCCGGGAGGCGTCAGCCATGCGGGACAGGCCGAGATTGGTCCCGTCGGCCAGTATGGCCGCGAGCAAGGCGGGCTTGTCGGCCGCCGGGTTGCCCGTGCGGAGGTGGGTGAACCGGTCGGAGAACCCGGTCCAGCGGTCCACGTCCGCCAGCACCTCGGTGATTCGCACCCGCGGCAGAAGACTTTCCAATCGGGCTGCCAGCATACGGGCCGCGTCCGGCGTCACCGGTTTGGTGCGCGCGATGTAGAGCTTGCCGTCTTCGATTTCTACGCCGTCCAGCTCCTGGCGAGCGGCCCGGCCTGCAACGTAGGTCAGGCGCTCGTGCAGCAAGGCGGCACGCGCCGCGGCGTAGCGGTCCGGATCTGTCTCGCCGCCAATGCCGCCGGCATCTGCCGAACCGCCCGCCGGCAGGAGATAGTCCTCGAAGGCCCGGTAATCCCGGCTACCGGCTACCCAGATGTCGGCACCGCGCAGCCGATCCCGCAAGGCGGACAGAACCGCGGTCTCATACAGACGGCGCTCGGCTGATCCGCCGGCAAAGATCAGCTTGCGCCATTTCGGGGACAGGAAGGAGGCGGGTGGGCGCTTGGCGAAGCTGCGGGCGCCGGCCCGGTCGGCGGCCTTGATCACCTCGATGGCGGCCAGCACCGGGTCCTGCCGGACATTGGACTGGAACTGGAAGCTTGCCAGGAAGCGCGGGCTGAAGCGCCGCAGGACGGTGTATTTCTCGGCGGCGGTCAGCAGGATGTCCTGATCCGCCACGTCGGCAACCGCCTCGATCGTGGGCAGGGCGCGATCAAGCTGCGCCAGGCCCACCTCGCGCTCAACCGCGGCGACGCCATCCTCGCCCGCCTGCTTGGCCCGCTTCAGTGCGGCGATGGTGCGCCGGAACAATAGCAGCGCCTTGGCCACGTCGCGCTTGGTTGCCTGGAAGCGCCGCTCGTCCTTGCTGCGAGCCTTGGTGAACAGCGAGCCGATGTATTTCTCGAACATGGCGAGCGTCGCGTCGGCAATGCGAGTGTCCAGGTGCGCGACCTGGGCAACCAGGATCGCGGTCCGCCTGGCGGGCTCGAGGTCGGCGATGTGCTGCGCGGTCATGATCGCGCCTTCCTCGACCAGGCGGGCGAAGCGGGCTGGATGAATGCGCTTCGACCGCTCGGCATCGACGCCAAGGGAGCGGACGTATTCCAGCCGGTCCAGCAGTTCGACCATGTTGGAGGGTGCGGGCGATTCCGGGCAGTCCCGCAGCCAGGCAAACCGGGACCGGCCGAGCTCGGGGTCGTTGGCCAGCAGAGCGAACAAGGTCTGCCGGTCTGCCTCCGTGAGCCCGGAGGCGAGCGCCTCGAAGCACCGGCGCCGGGCGCGCACACGCGCATCGAGGCCGATGCGCTCCAGCACGTGAGCGCCCGGAAGCATGGTGTTCGTGCGCCGCAGATAGTCCAGCATGGCGCGTACGATCGGCTCGCCGCGATCCGTGGCCCAGGCCGCCTCCGTGCCCACCCGCAGGCACGCGCGCCAAGCCGGCAGGCCGAAGCGTTGGAGCCCAAGCAAGGCTTGCAGTTCGACCGCGTGCTCCCGGCGTGTCTAATCGCGCGCCGCATATTCCGCGAAGGCGGCCGGGTTCAACCCAAGCTGCTCGGTCACAAAGGCGATAAAGGGGGCCGGCGGATGCTCGCCCGGCCCCAATCCTTGGCCCGGGTGACGCAGTAGGCAGAGCTGGACGGCGAAGCCGAGCCGGTTGGAAGCGCGGCGCTTGGCCGCGACAAGCGCCAGGTCCTCGCGGCCGAGAACGTAATGACGTGCCATCTCGGCGCGGTCGACAGGTATGGCGAATAGCCGCTCGCGTTGCTCGGCTGACAGGAGGGCTCGGATGGACAAGATGGCCTCGTTGCGGAAGGATAAGGCCGTTCATAATCCACTTGCCCTTCAGTGCTATTCTGCAACAGGGTATTGAAAGGCTTTTCTCCAGGATTTTCCGTGCCGGCCAAACCCGTTCGCAAACGACCGTTTGTGAAAGACGCTCGACCGCCGGGCAGCGGCGCGCTTCTCGGCTATGCCCGAGTCTCGAAGGGGGACGAGCAAACCAATGCGCTGCAAACGAAGGCGCTCAGGGCTGCCGGTTGCACACGGATCTTCGAGGAAGCCGCCTCTGGCGGACGATGGGACCGCCCCGAGTTGCACCGTCTACTGGATCACCTGCGTGACGGGGACACGCTCGTCGTGTGGAAGCTCGACCGCCTGTCGCGGTCGCTGAAAGACGTGTTGCACATCATGGAGCAGGTGGCAGAGGCCGGAGCCGGATTTCGATCTCTGACTGAGAACATCGATACAACCACGCCAGCAGGCAGGATGATGATGCAAATGGTCGGGGCCTTCGCGGAATTCGAGCGCGCCATGATCCGTGAGCGGACGTCAGCCGGTTTGGCTGCAGCCCGCGCCGCGGGGCGCATCGGCGGTCGCCGCAAGAAACTTGATGCCGCCAAGCGACGCGAAATCGCGGAGAGCGTCGGGCCGTAAGTCAGGGGCCGATATGGCACGACTCTACAACATCAGCCAGTCAACCGTGTCGCGTATCGTCGCTGCACATCGTGTGGCATAATGATGTTGGTTCTAAGGTTTATAGTCGGAGGGATACTCCTTGGAATCATGATAGTTGGCATGATCAGAAGGTTCACCCTGTCCGGCAAAGTTACAACGCACTCTGAAGTTCAGGCTCTCCGAGCAGTCATGATGGATGCAAGGTCAAATATCGGCAAGGATGATCCCCGGCAATATTCCTTGCGCGTTGTTGACCAGCGGCTCCTACAGTCCGAACTAACGGTTCCACTCGTTTTGATGTCTGCTGAAGAGCTTCGGGTTTTGGCTCCGTTCATAGACATCCGTCTCACTGCCCATGGGACACAGCGCGTGTGTGGACGGCGCCTTCCTGGCAAGAACTTTCTGACGCTCCGGTCCGGTCGGGTTGCAGTCGTGTGTCCGGCCTGTCAGCGCGGCACATACGGCCGCTGGCCCTGATGGAATCCGCAAGCTCGGTCCCCAACAATTTTCCGCACTCGAAGTGCCGCACGCTAATCGGGTTCTCCAAGCTCCGGTCTCAACCGTTGCCATCACGTCATCGCTTCCTGCCAACTCGTCGCCTGTCCGCTCCCTCCCTTCTGATTGCCCTTTTCGGCTCTCAGGCGGCGGCCACTACGGTATGCCGGTAGACTTCCGCACGGCTCAGCACCGCCCAGGCAATGCGTGCCAGCTTGTTTGCCACTGCAACTGTCACCACGCGGGCCGGTCGGCGTGCCAGCAACGCGGCGATCCACGGCGCCTTCTCCGGCTCGATCCGCGCCCGGTGCACCAGGCTGGTTGCGCCTAGGACCAAAAGCCGCCGGAGATTGCGATCACCGGCTTTGGAGATCCGGCCGAGCTGCACCTTGCCGCCCGTGCCACTCAGTTTGGGGGTCAACCCAAGCCAGGCCGCGAACTGCCGCGCGGATTGGAACATCCCGATATCCGTCACGACCGCTGCGATCGCCGTTGCCGTGATCACGCCGATGCCGGGGATCGTTTCCAGACGCTGCGATGCCTCGTTCCGGCGATGCCACTCCTGGATCGAGCGCTCGACGGCGCTGATCCGCTCCGCCAGGGCCTCCAATTGAACAACGAGCAGCTCAATGCAGTCCCGAGCTAATTCTGGCAGCTGCGCGGCCGGCGTTGTGCGCGCCATCGCCACCAATTCCTCCAGCCCCAAAACCCTTTCGCGCCGACCACGCCGAATT
>DASQVN010000494.1:0-9390 GCA_035640755.1 Rhodopila sp. | reverse complement strand
ACTGTGTGTTTGTTAACGGAATAGTGATGCCGCCGTCATGCAAGCACAAACCCGGCGCAAACTTGGGTTTCAGCACGTGACACACGGTTTCAGCCGATACGTGAATTTACCGCATCGTTACCGCAGGTGCCGGCGCCTTTCGGTTCGCGACCAGTGGCGTCAGGAAGAACACCGCGCCGGTCGCTGCAGCAGAAACGATCACCAGCGGCGTCAACTGCCGGTCGAAAACATGCTCGTACAGCGCCGAACCGATGGTGTCGTGCAGCGGGTAGGTCAGGTTCAGGACCGACATCAGCGCTGCGAAGGCGAAGCCCTCGACGCCTTGTGGGCAGGCGTCCGCGGCCAGCGACATGGTGGCGACCATGGCGATCATGCCGGCGATGCCGACGGCGAGCCAAATCGCCACGGCCGAGGCGGCGCCGCCGAGGCCCAGGTACATCAGGGTGCTCACCACGCCGGCGAGGATGCTGAGCCGCAGCAGTGCCAGGTGCGGAATGTGCTTCAGCCAGACGTTGTACAGCACGCCGCCCAAGATCCAGCCGCCGGCGCTGATCGAGGACAGCAGGCCGATGAAGCCCTGCGAGAAATGCAGGCGGTCGGTCATCTGGAAATAGAGCGGCGTGCCCAGGCCGGGACTGAAATAGTAGAGGAACAGGAACCCGCCAACGAACCAGAGATTGCGGTCTCGGAAGGCCGCGATCAGGGCGTGCAGGCGGCCGCGCAGGGCGGGCAGGTTGATGGCCGCGCGCGGCTCATGCACCAGCCAGATGCTGCCGAGGATCGCCAGCGGCGCGGCGGCGGCGATCCAGGCGGCGGCGTGCAGGGCACCGGCGGGGGGGAAGACCTCGATCAGGTAGCCGGCGAGCAGCGTCGTCAGCATCAGCGCGATGTTGTACCAGAGCCATTGCTGATTAACGAAACGGGCGCTGGCCTGGTGGCGCTGGCCGGTTTCCACCAGCAGCGCGCCGCAGAGGGTGGAGGAGACGGCCATCGCCAGCGCCGTGATCAGGAGCAGCGGGATCATCGTCGATGCGCTGCCGATCAGCGCCAGCAGGGCGAAGGCGAGCGTGCCGGCGATGTTGGCGATGATCAGGTAGGGCCGGCGGCGGTAGCCGAAGACCGGGATGAAGTCCGAGATGGCCCCCCAGAGCGGCTTGATGATCCAGGGGATATCCAGCACCGCGAGCGAGACGCTGATCTTCACCGGGTCCCAGTGCTCGACCTGCTTCAGATAATAGGTCAGCGGCTGATACAGGATGCCGAACTTCGCCTGACCGATCCCCTCCACCGCGTAGACGATGGCGAAGAACCACATGACCCGCCGGATCGAGGTGTGCTGGTCCATCCGCCCATACTGCGGGACCGGGCGGTTGCCCTCAACCCGGCGCGCGGGATTGTTTGGGCGCGTGATTCACGCCGCCGGCCTGCGGCCTCTGGCGGCCACGCGGGGATTGTCTGAGCGCGTGGTTCACGCCGCCGGCCTGCGGCCTCTGGCGACCACGCGCTTGGCAGAGCAAGCTCCGGGGCAGAGCAAGCTCCCCGGGGAGGAATGGCATGGCGTGGCGGATCGGCATCGATATTGGCGGCACCTTCACCGACGTGGCGCTGATCGAGGAGGAGTCGGGCCGGATCGGCATCGCCAAGGTGCCGACGACGCCCAGGGATTTCGGGCGCGCGGTGATCGACGGACTGCGCAAGGGGCTCAGGGAGAACGCGGTCGATCCGTCGGACGTGGCGCTGCTGTCGCACGCGACGACGGTGGTGACGAATGCGCTGCTGGAGAAGAAGGGGGCACGCTGCGGGCTGGTTGCGACGCGGGGATTCAGGGACCTGCTGGAGCTGCGCCGCTCCTCCCGCCCTGACCTGTATGATCTGTTCCAGGACCCGCCAAGTGTGCTGGTGCCGCGGCGGCATAGGTTCGAGATCACCGAGCGGATCGACGCGCAGAGCGAGGTGGTGACGCCGCTGGCCGAGGAGGAGGTGCCGGCACTGGTCGAGGCGATCCACTCGGCCGGACTGCAGACGGTGGCGGTGTCATTCCTGTTCTCATTCCTGAATGACGCACATGAGCGACGGCTGGGGGAGATGCTGCGGCAGGCGCTGCCGGATGTGGGGGTTTTCCTGTCCTGTGAAGTGCTGCCGGAAATCCGGGAGTTCGAGCGGGTCAGCACGACGGCGGTGTGCGCCTATGTCGGGCCGCTGCTGGCGGGCTACCTGAACCGGCTGTCGGAGGCGACTCGGGCGCTTGGGCTGCCGGCGCTGCACGTCATGGGGTCGTCGGGCGGGGTGTTCGACATCCGCGAAGCGCTGCGCATGCCGGCAATGGCGGTGGAGTCGGGGCCGGCGGCGGGGGTGATCGCGGCGGCGCTGGCGGGGCGGCAACTGGGGCGGCCCAACCTGTTGTCGTTCGATATGGGCGGCACCACGGCGAAGGCCAGCGTGATCGTCAACCATGAGGTGACGGTGACCGCGGACTACGAGGTCGGCGGTTCGGCCAACGCCAAGCGCTGGATGCACGGCACGGGGCATCCGATCCGGGTGCCGGTGATCGACCTGGCCGAGGTCAGCGCCGGCGGCGGGTCGATCGCCTGGGTCGATCCGGGCGGCGCGCTGAAGGTGGGGCCGCAGAGCGCCGGGGCCGATCCGGGGCCGGCAGCGTACGGCGGCGGCGGAACGCGGCCGACGGTGACGGATGCCGATGTGGTGCTGGGCTGGCTCGATGGGGAGGCGCTGCTGGGCGGCGCGCTGCCGATCGACCTCGCCGCAGCGGAGCGGGCGATCGGGACGGAGATCGCCGGCCGCTTCGGACTGTCGGTGCGGGAGGCAGCGGCGCGGATCAGCCAGGTGGTGAACAGCAACATGGCGCAGGCGTTGCGGATCGTCTCGGTCGAGCGGGGACTCGATCCGCGCGAGTTCAGCCTGATCGCGTTCGGCGGCGCCGGGCCGGTGCACGCGGCGGCGCTGGCCGAGGAGCTGGGCATCCCGGAGGTCATCGTCCCCCCTGCCCCGGGCGCGTTCTCGGCACTCGGCCTGGTCGGGACCGACCTGAGGCGGGACTATGCGCGCACGCTGTATGCCGACCTGGCGACGGTGGACGCCGAGAGGGTGGGGGCGGGATTTGCCGCGATGGAGGCGGCGGGGGCGGCGATGCTGGAGGCGGCGCGGGTGCCGGCAGACCAGCGGGCGCTGCTGCGGTTTGCCGATGTGCGCTATCGGCGGCAGGCCTATGAGCTGACGCTGCCGGTGCAGGACGGACCGGTCACGCGCGAGTCGCTGGATGCGCTGACGGCCTCATTTCACGAGCGGCATGCGCAGACCTATGGGCACGCCAACTCGCGGGAGCCGGTGCAGCTCGTCAACCTGCGGCTGACGGCAGTGGGCCGGCTGCCGGGGCTCCGGCTGGCGCAGCCGCATGATCCGCGGGCGGCGCGGGTACGGCGGCGGGAGGTGTGGTTTCCGGGCGGTGAGTTCACCCCGACCGACGTACACTGGCGCGACGGACTGGCGCCCGGCACCCGGATCGACGGGGCGGCGGTCATCGAGGCGTTGGACTCGACCACCGTCGTCCCGCCGAGCTGGACTGCCCGGATCGACGAGGCGGGGTATATCCGGCTGACCCGCGCGGCGTGAGAGGGGGCTTTACTTCTTCTTCTTTTTCTCGGTCGCGGCCGCCATCCTGCGGGTGGTAACGGACTTGGTCGGCAGCGGCGTGCAGACATCGACCGTGCTGGGCACGAGGGACTTGCCCGCGGCGTAGTCAGCGAGCTGGGCTGGGGTTTGCAGGGTCAGCACCTCCTGGAAGATCAGTCCGTTGCGTGGGCAGAAGTCGCCGCCAAGGTTGCTGCCTTCGCGCGAGAGGGCGTTTGCCAGTTCGGTGACGAAACGATCATGCTCGATTTGCGCGTTGCGGCCATAGCGGTGCTTGAAATACGCGTCGATGGCACGCTCATTGGCCTGCAGGTCCGGCTGGTAGCGGCGGATGAAGGCGTTGTACTGCTCATCCTCGCGGCAGCCGGTGGCGAGCACCATCAGCTCGCTGCGCAGGGCCTGCACCTCGAAGGCGGATTGATCGGTGGCCGACTCGCACCGGCTCTGTGCCAGGGCGGGCTGGGCGGCCAGGATGGTCAACGCGGTTACGGCACTCACGATTCGGCGCATACAGTACTCCTTGGTCCCCGAAGGCATCGCTGCATAGCGCGCTGGACGTGCCTCGTCATTGCGATTCTAGCGTGCTAGGCTCGGGCCACAGCAAGAATCGCGGCGCTGTGGCGCGGGGGTAACCGGCTGCAAGAATCTGCGTTAAGCGGGTGGAAGAAGATCAACAACCAAACCAGGGAGGGGTGTCGGGCATGGTGGGGGGCGCAACTGCGGCCGGAACGGCTGTCGGACGGGGCCGCTGGCTGCAACTATGGTTCGGCGTGCTGAGCATGGTGCTAATCGCGAACCTGCAATACGGCTGGACGCTGTTCGTGGGTCCGCTGCATGGCACGCATGGTTGGCCTCTGGCTGATATCCAGTGGGCGTTCAGCATCTTCATTGCGATGGAGACCTGGCTGACGCCGATTGCTGGGATGATAGTGGACCGGATCGGCCCGCGACTCGGCCCACGCACGGTTGTTGCTGCCGGCGGAATCCTGGTCGCCGCCGGGTGGATGACCAACGCCCTGGCCGATACGCTGACGCTGCTTTATGTGGGCGCCGCGATATCCGGCACCGGGGCCGGCGCGATCTATGCGACATGCGTGGGAAATGCCGTCAAGTGGTTCCCGGACCGCCGCGGCCTTGCGGTCGGGCTGACCGCGGGCGGTTTCGGCGCCGGGGCGGCACTGACGGTCGTGCCGATCCGCATGACGATTGCCGGTTTCGGCTACCAGGCGGCGTTCCTGTGGTTCGGCGCCGGCCAGGGGCTTGTGCTGATCCTTGTCGCCTTCCTGCTGCACGGGCCGGCACAGCCGGTACTTGCGAAACCGGCGGCGCAGGTGCCGCAGAGCGCGGCCAGCCTGTCCAGCGCGCAGATGGTGCGGACGCCGGTGTTCTGGCTGCTGTACATTATGTTTATGGCGATCTCGGCCAGCGGGCTGATGGCCACCGCCCAACTCGCGCCGATCGCGCAGGATTTCGGCATCGCCAATATGGCCGTCTTCATGGGCGCGAGCACGCTGAGCGTCGCCCTGGTGGTGGACAATGTGCTGAACGGGCTGGCGCGGCCGTTCTTCGGCGCGGTCTCCGACCGCATCGGGCGAGAGAGGACGATGGCGCTGGCCTTCAGCCTGGGCGCGCTCAGTTATTGGCTGCTGGCGGTTGCCGGGCGCAGCCCGTGGGCGTTCATCATCTGCGCGGGGCTGATCTTCTTCACCTGGGGCGAGATATTCTCCCTGTTCCCGTCAACGTGCACCGACACATTCGGGCCGGACCATGCGACGGCGAATGTCAGCCTGCTTTATACCGCGAAGGGCGCCTCGGCGTTCCTGGTGCCGCTTGCGAATCTGCTGAAGGCGATGACCGGCGGGTGGGAAGCGGTGTTCCTTGTTGCCGCCGGCATCAACGTGGCGGTGGTGATGCTGGCGCTGTTCGTGCTGGCGCCATTGCGCGCCAGGGCGGTTCAGCGCCTGCGCATGGCGGCGGCGATCAGGTAGGGGGAAGCTTCATCACAGGCTGACGTGTACGGCGCGATATGCTAGGCGCCGCGCATGAGCAGCGGTGAGCGGTTCGCGCTGGGCAGCATGGCCGCGGGCTGCCTGGTATTTGCGCTGAAGGGCGCGGCATGGTGGGTGACCAGCAGCGCGGCATTGTATTCCGACGCGCTGGAGAGCATCGTCAACATCGTCGCCAGCCTGCTCGCGTTCTGCGCGCTGCGCTTCGCCGCCCGGCCGGCGGACGCGAATCACCCGTACGGACACGACAAGGCGGAATTTTTCGCTGCGGTGATCGAGGGGGTGCTGATCATCGTCGCCGCGCTGCTGATCTTCGCCGAGGCGTGGGACACCTGGCACCATGGGCCACACATCGGAATGGCTGGGCGGGGGATCGCGCTGAACGCGGCGGCGACGCTGATCAACGCGGTCTGGTCGGCGGTGCTGGTGCGGGCGGGGCGGCGGCTGCGCTCCCCTGCGCTGGCGGCGGATGGGCGTCATCTGCTGGCGGACGTGGTGACCTCGGCCGGGGTCGCGCTGGGGGTGGTGCTGGCGGTGCTGACCGGGCAGGTGGTGCTCGACCCGATCCTGGCGGCGGCGACTGGGGTCTATGTGCTGTGGTCGGGTCTGAGCATGGTCTCGGCCTCGGTCAGTGGCCTGATGGACACGGCGCCCGAGCCGGCGGTGGTACAGCGTATTCGTGACCTGGTGGCGAACAGCGCCGAGGGGGCGATCGAGGCGCACGACTTGCGTACGCGCCATGCCGGGCGGCTGACGTTCCTGGAGTTCCACCTCGTGGTGCCGGGCAGCATGACGGTCGCCGAGGCGCACAGGATCTGTGACCGGATCGAGGACACGCTGCGGACCGAGATGGGGCATCTGATGATCACGATTCATGTCGAACCCGAAGAGAAGGCGAAGCAGCACGGGGTGCCTGTGCTGTAGGGGTTTATTTGTTGGCCGCGTGATTCACGCTCTCCGACGCTGCCGCCTCGAGCGATCACGCGGGCTGGGTTCGCCGCGCTTGACTCGTCCTGGGGCGGTGCGTAGAACCCCGCGTCTCACAGGGCAATGGAGTGGGGCAATGGGGTGCCTGCACTCCGGTCCCGTCTGCACGAACAGGTTGTAAACAGACACGCATGGCCAACACCGCATCGGCGCGCAAGCGCATCCGCCAGACGATCAAGCGTACCGCGCACAACCAGGCGCGGAAGTCGCGCATGCGCACCTTCATCAAGAAGGTCGAGACGGCGATCGCCAGCGGGGACAAGGCGGCGGCGGCGGCGGCGCTCCAGGCGGCGCAGCCGGAGATGCACCGGGCTGCAGGCAAGGGTGTTGTTCACGCGAACACGGTCGCGCGCAAGCTGTCCCGGCTGTCGGCGCGGGTAAAGACTCTGCCAACCGCCTGAGCGGCCGAGCCGCTGTGGGTGGCGCTGCCGGCCGCCACCACCACTATTCCGGGCTGAAAAAAGACGTTTCTACACCGCACGGGTAGGGCGTCTTTTCGCCGTTCACACAGTAAGCGCAACATTTTGGCCCGCAGTCACTTTTCGCTGTACCGGCCGCATTGTTGTATTTGTACCGTCCGGCGCGTGCGTTTATTTTGTTAGTCTGGTGGGACAGCGCTTTTCGATTGCCTCCGGTTTTGGTTCTGACATACTCGGATGTGTCAGCACGGTGTCGGGCTTTCGTAGAACAGAACCTCTGCTACCGGGTACGGGGAGGGCCGCGTGCTGACGATGCCGAGCCGGGTGTTGGCGGGTTTGATCGTGGCTGAGCGGGGCCTGAGAAGGAAACGCCACGGGCAGATCGCGCAGGGGAGTTTTGGATGACCACGACCGAGCCTGTGACCATGGACGGAGTAGAGATAGCCGGCCAATGGACACGGATCCTGGCGCGGATGCAGATGGAGGTCGGGGAGGTCGAATTCCGCACATGGCTGGGGCAGATGGCCCTGCATGGCATCGACGGCGATGAGGTGACGGTCAGCCTGCCGACCCGGTTTCTCCGCGACTGGGTATCGAGCCGCTACGGCGACCGGCTGCGCGCGCTCTGGCACTCGGAAAACGCGCAGGTGCGGCGGATTGATTTCCGGGTCGATCAGAATGGCGGTTCGCTGCCGGCGGGCGGGATGATGCAGGTGAACGTGGCGGCGCAGGCCGAGCCGGGGGTGGCGCGGCAGATTGCGCCGGCGGCGCCGATGGTGAATGGCAAGCCCGTGTTGGCCGGAGGACCGGCGCTGGAGCCGGACGCCGCCCCTGCCCCGCTGCCCCCTGCCTCTCTGCGTCGGGCCGAGCCGCCACCGCCCGCGGCATGGTCGGAGGAACGGTCGCCCGAGGCGCGGTCGGACCTGGCTGCGCCGTTGGACCCGCGGTTTACCTTCGACAGCTTCGTCGTCGGCAAGCCGAACGAGTTTGCCTACGCCTGTGCTCGGCGGGTTGCCGAACGCCCGGCGAGTCCGGGGTTCAATCCGCTGTTCCTGTATGGCGGCGTCGGGTTGGGCAAGACGCACCTGATGCACGCGATCGCCTGGGAGCTGACGGACCGCGCAGCGAACCCGGTCTCGGTCGCATATATGTCGGCCGAGAAGTTCATGTACAAGTTCATCGCGGCGATCCGCAGCCAGTCGACGATGGAGTTCAAGGAGAACCTGCGCAGCGTCGATGTGCTGATGATCGACGACCTGCAGTTCCTGATCGGCAAGGACAACACGCAGGAGGAATTCTTCCACACCTTCAACTACCTGGTGGAGGCGGGGAAGCAGATCGTCGTCTCGGCCGACAAGTCGCCCTCGGACCTGAACGGGCTGGAGCACCGGCTGCGCACGCGGCTGGGTTGCGGGATGGTGGCGGACCTGCATGCCACGACGTATGAGCTGCGCATCTCGATCCTGGAGTCGAAGGCGGCGCGGGCGGGGGTCGAGGTGCCGGTCAAGGTGATGGAGTTCCTGGCGCACCGGATCACCTCGAATGTCCGGGAGCTGGAGGGAGCGCTGAACCGGCTGGTGGCGCATGCCAACCTGTTCGGCCGTCCGGTTACATTGGAAACGACGCATGAGGTGCTGCACGACATCCTGAAGGCGCACGACAGGCGCGTAACGATTGAAGAAATACAGAAGAAGGTTGCCGAACATTACAGTATCCGTCTGACCGACATGTCCTCGGCGCGGCGGGCGCGGGCGGTGGCGCGGCCGCGGCAGGTGGCGATGTATCTGGCGAAGCAGTTGACCAGCCGGAGCCTGCCGGAGATCGGGCGCAAGTTCGGGAACCGGGACCATACGACCGTCATGCACGCTGTGTCCCGCGTGGCGGAGTTGATGGAGCGGGATGGGGCGTTTGCGGAGGATGTCGAGTTGCTTCGGCGGTTGCTGGAGGCTTGAGGTTTTTTGGTGCTGGCGGTTGGTTTGTGCGTACGGGACCGTTCACCACGGGGGACGCGGAGGGAGCGAAGGGCCACGGAGGGGGGTTGAGGTTCTGTGGTGGGACTGGGGGTGGGACGTTGCGGGGTTTGTACGCGAACCGACCCAGGCCATCGCACGAGAGCTAGGCTAGCGGCTAAGGCAGCAGGCCTCATGTAGGGCATCTCTTGTAGCGCCACTGATCACTGTGATCATTATGTAGACACCGGCCCAAGAATAGACCAAACCTCCGAAGGCAGAGTCTTGGTGTCCGCAATCCAAGAAGCCTCTTTTCCAAAAAACTCGTCGCAAAAGCGCTCCACGTCTTGCCTGAGGTCGGCAAATGCGTGTGCGAAGGCA
>DASQVN010000493.1:0-7846 GCA_035640755.1 Rhodopila sp. | reverse complement strand
TCCGGCACGCCGGCAAAGACCACTCGGCCGGGCTCGACCTCGACCACGTCGAAGTCGAGGGTCTGGCAGATTGGCGCGGCAGGTAAGGTGCCGTCGAGAATCCGGCGTAGGAACTCGAGACCCGGCAGGGAGGCGAGTGCACCCTTGTCGGCCACGCCGAAGCGGCGTTGGGGTTGGCTGAGGTCGTTCATGGCCCGTCAGGCCCGGTACCGCGTGGCAGGATGTTCCTGCCGGAAGTTCGGCAGCATGGCTTGGCGCGCGGCCGTGTACCGGTTCCACTGCTCCTCGTCGGGCAGCGGCGGGATCGTGATGAGTTCGTGGCGATCGAAGCCGACCAGGGCGGCATCGACCAGTTCGTTCACATCCATCAGGCCCTGAAGCTGGTCGGGGTCCCGGCCCGACCGCTGCCAGATCTCGGTGCGGGTGGCAGCCGGCAGGACGGCCTGCACATAAAGGCCGCGCGGACCCAGTTCATGCTGCAGCGCCTGCGAGAAGGTCAGCACGAATGCCTTGGTTGCCGGGTAGATGCCCGGCATGGCTTCGGGCGCGAGGGCGAGCACGGAGGCAAGATTGATGATCGATCCCGCGCCCTCGGCCAGGAAGCGCGGCACGACGGCGCCGGCCAGGCGGGTGACGGCGGTGACGTTCAGCGCGATCAGGCGCTCCTGCGCGTCAAGGTCGGGGTCGGCGAAGCCACCGGGGGCCGCAGCGCCGGCATTGTTCAACAGGATGCCGATACGCGCGTCACTACGCAGACGGGCTTCGACGCGTTGAAGCTCGTCTGATCTCGTCAGGTCGGCGGGCAGCACATCGACGGCGATGTGATACTCGCTGCGCAGCCGAGAGGCCAGCGCCTCCAGCCGCGGCAGGTCGCGCGCGACCAGCACGAGGTCGTGGCCCCGGCGCGCGAAGCGGTCGGCGTATGTGGCGCCGATCCCGGTGGACGCACCGGTGATCAGCACGGATCGGCGTGATGGGTCGGGCATGGTTGGTCTCCTTGAGAAACGGTCAGTGTGCGTCGGCTGATGGTGCCTTGGGTGGCGCGACCTTGCGCAGCAGCAGCACGAGCGGCGTGGTGATCAGGAAGGCGAGCATGATGATGCGGAATGCGTCGGCGTAGGCCATCGTGGAGGCCTCGCGATAGGCGACGGCGCGGAGCTGCTCCAGCGCGGCCAGGCGCCCGGCGGGGGCGGAGCCGAGCACGGTTGTCAGCTGTGCGCCGAGGCCGGCCAGCAGGTCGGCCATGGCTGTATTGGCAGGCGTCAGGGTAGAGGCGATGTTCAGGAAGTGCAGGTTCGTCTGGTCGTTCAGTTCGGCGCTGCACACGGCGATGCCGACCGCGCCGCCCAAGTTGCGCATCATGTTGAACAGGCCGCTGGCGTATTTCAGCCGCTCCGGCGGCAGGCTGCCAAGACCCAGGGTGACGGCGGGTGCAACGGCGAATACCTGGGGGAAGCCGCGCAGGATCTGCGGAATCAGGAGCTGGTCGCCGCCCCAGTCATGGGTGATGAAGGTGAATGCCCACATCGACAGGCCGAAGCTGGCGAGGCCGAACATCATCAGCCAGCGCAGATCGACATGGCGCCCGAGCATGACGTAGACGGGCACTCCGGCGATCGAGGCCAACCCGGTGGAGAATACTGCGAGCCCCGTTTGCCAGGCGGAAAATCCGCGCACGTAGCCGAGGAACAGCGGCGTCAGGTAGATCGTCGCGAAAATGCCGACGCCGGTGACGAACGAGAGGATGCAGCCCAGCAGGAAGTTGCGGTTGCCCAGGGCGCGCAGATCGACCACCGGCTGCGCGTAGGTGAGGCTGCGGATGACGAACAGCGTGCCGGTGACGGAAGCGGTGATGGCACAGTTGCGGATCGTTCGGTCGCTGAACCAGTTCCAGCGAGTGCCTTCCTCGAGAAAATACTCGAGCGAGCCGAGGGCGACGGACATCAGGACGATGCCCAGGTAGTCGGCATCCTTGAGCAGGCGCAGGTCGGGCTTGTCGATATCGACGAGCGAGGCGACGCCGGCGGTGACCAGGAGACCGGGTACCAGGTTGATGTAGAACAGCCAGCGCCAGTCCAGCGTATCGGTGATCCAGCCGCCGACCACGGGACCGAGGCTGGGCGCGATGGAGGCGATGGTGCCGACGACAGCGGCGGCATAGACCCGGCGGCGGTTGTCGAAGTAATGAAAGGACGAGGTGAACACCGTCGGGATCATCGATGCGCCGAGCAGACCCTGCAACGCGCGGAACAGGATCATGCTGTTGATGTCCCACGCCAGTCCGCAGAGTATGCTGGAGAGCGTGAAGCCGAGCGCCGAGGCGGCAAACAGCCAGCGTGTCGAGAACACCCGTGTCAGCCAGCCCGACAACGGGATCATGCAGATCTCGGCGATGAGGTACGCGGTCTGTACCCAGCTTATCTCATCCTGCGCCGCCGACAGGCCACCGCCGATATCGGCCAGCGACGAGGCGACGATCTGGATGTCCAGCAGCGCGATGAACATGCCGACGCACATCACCGCGAAGGGCAGGATGTTGCGGGCGGTGCCGCTCACGGCGTAGCACTTTCGGGCGTGGTGTGCCGGATGTCGATGCTGGCCGTGGTGGAGAGGCCGGCGCGCAGCAGGCCGAGTTGCTGGCCGTCATTGTCGAGCGTGATGCGCACCGGGACGCGCTGTACGATCTTGGTGAAGTTGCCGGTGGCGTTCTGCGGGGGAATGACGCTGAACACGGCGCCGGTGGCGGGCGACAGGCTGGCCAGGCGGCCGTGGAACACGCGGCCCGGCAGCACGTCGGCGACGATCGTCGCGGGATCGCCGGGGCGCATCCGGGCGAGTTGGTCTTCCTTGAAGTTGGCATCGACCCACAGGCCCTGCGCCGGCACGACGGACAGCAGGTTCGTTCCCGCGGCGACATAGGCGCCGACCTGGGCGTAGCGGTTGCCGACAAAGCCGGCGACCGGGGCAGTGATCTCGGTGTAGCCGAGGTTGAGTTGGGCGGTGCGCACGTCGGCCTCGGCTTGGGCCAGGTCGGCCCTGGCGATGGCGATCTCGGCGTCCAGCACGCCAAGCTGCTGATTGCCGGCGACCACGGCTGCCTGGGCGGCGAGGACGCCGGCCCTGGCGCCCTTGTCGGCGGCCTGGGCCTTCTGTTCATCCTGGCGGGAGCCGGCCGCGGTGGTGGCGAGGGTACGGTAGCGCTCTGCCTCCTGCGCGGCGAAGATGGCCTGGGCCTGCTTTGCGGACAGATCCGCCTCGGCCCCGGCGATGAGCGAGTGCTGCAGCACCCGCCTGGCCACCAGGTTGACGATCGTTGCCTGGCGGGCCTGCAGCACGGCCTGGGCGTGGCTGAGGGCGGCGTTGTAGTCGGCGGGGTCGAGGCGGATCAGCGGCTGGCCGGCCTCGACATACTGGTGGTCGGTAACGAGGATCTGCTGCACGAAGCCCGCGACGTGCGGCGCGATTGGCGTGACGTTGCCGCCGACGTAGGCGTCGTCGGTGGTTTCGATGAAGCGGCCGACGGTCCACCAACGATGGCCATAGGCCCCTGCCCCGGCCAGGACAGCCAGTCCCAGGGCGCCGACGGCAAGGCGCCGGACGGTGAACCTGGGCCGCGTCTGCGTGGCGGGGGGAACCAGGTCGCGGCCGATGGCATGGTCGCTCATGACGTGTGATCCGTGCCGGTGTGGCGGCGTTTGTCAGGGCGCTCAGCGGGGCCGGGCGCGGGGTGAAAGGTGTCGTCGGTCATGACCTTGCCGCTGACCCGGTCCATCAGCACCGGGTCCGCCGGTATCCCCGTTTCGGCGTCGACAACGACCATGCTGGGGCCCTCGGGGGCCCAGTGGCGGTTGCCCCAGGCGAGCAGGGCCCACAGCACGGGGCGGAAGTCCCTGCCCTTCTCGGTCAGCACGTATTCGTCGCGGGGTGGGCGTTCGCTGTAGCGCCGCCGCTCCAGCAGGCCGTTCTCGACCAGCGTGTTCAGGCGGCGGGCGAGCATGTTCGGGGCGATGCCGAGGCTCTTCTGGAACTGGTCGAACTGGGTCAGGCCCTGGAAGGCGTCGCGCAGGATCAGGATGCTCCACCATTCGCCGACGCGCTCCAGGCTGCGGGCGATGGGGCACGGCATGGTGGAGAAGCTCTTACGCTGCATGGGGTGGGACCGGCTGTGGTTGCATGATGCAAGTCACTATGGGGCGGTGCGTTGCATAATGCAAGTGTCATGTCCCGATTTCAGTGTTAGACGTGCCCGGCCGGGCAGTCCGGTGTGATCGGGACAGATTCGTGCCGCCGGGCCTTCCGGCCGGACAGCCTTCGGCGTTACAGCGTGATCCGCAGGGGTTGATCCGTCCGGCAGTGCGGATCACGCTGTAGTTCTTTGTTTGCGCGCGCGATTCGCGGTTTCCGACGGGGACGCCTCAACCGATCACGCGCGGGACGTCACGATCGGTTGAACCGGATGGATCAGGCGGCCGTCACGCCGCCATCCACCACGAGGCCGGCGCCGTTCATATAGCCGGCGTCGTCGGAGGCGAGGAAAACGATACCCTTGGCGATGTCCAATGGAACACCGAGGCGACCCCAGGGCACCGAGTCGGTGACCATCTGTCGGGCCGGAGCAGTGTCGTTGCTGCCGGTTCGGCGGGCGCGGGCGATGAAGGTCTGCTCCCCCATGTCGGTCTGGATGACGCCAGGGTGGATCGAGTTAACCCTGATCCGGTAGCCCTTGCGGCCGAACTCCAGTGCAGCCGACTTGGTGAACAGCGTGACGCCGCCCTTGGTCATGGAATAGAGCGGGTCGAGCTGCGAGCCGACGATGCCAGCGATCGATGCCAGGTTGACGATGGCGCTGCCGTGTTCGGCGGCCTGTCCGGCCTCCCGCAGCGCCGGGATGGCGAGCCTGGTGCCGAGGAACACGCCGGTCATGTTCACGGCGGCGAGCCGGTTCCATTCCTCGAGGCTGATGTCCTCGATGCCTTTGCCGATGAACACGCCGGCGTTGTTGACGAGGATATCGAGCTTGCCGAAGCGGGTGGTGGCGCGGTTGATCGCCTCGGTCCAGTCAGCCTCCCTGGTGACATCGAGGTGGACATACTCGGCCTCACCGCCTGCTGCTTTGATGGCGGCGACGGTGTCGCGTCCGCGGTCATCGAGCACGTCACCCACCACGACCCTGGCGCCGGCCTCAGCCATGAGGCGTGCGGTTTCCCCGCCGATGCCGCGAGCCGCGCCGGAGATGAGGGCGACCTTGCCATCCAGACGATTCATTGTTTCGTTCCCCTGTTTTGCTGGACGCGGGGTGTCCCCGCGCCGCGTCACCCTTCCGCTGTCCGCGGTTCAAGGATACGTATGTAATTACAGACGACGCATCAATCCGCGGCGCTGGCCAGCTTGTTGATGGCGACGCCCTTGCCGACCCCGGAACGTTCCTTGTACGGGGTCGTATCGATATCCTCGAGCTCGATCTCCCCGGTCAGCACCTTCTGTTTCCAGGCCTGGTGCTCGGGCTCGTGGCCGACGAATTCGGGCATTACTTCGCGGGCGAACAGTTCCAGGCTTTCGCAGATATGCTCGTGGCTGTTCCGGCCCGCCTGGTTTAGCAGGATGATCTGGTCAACGTGGCTGGTTTCGAAACGACGGAGCTTGCGGCGGATGGTTTCAGGCGAGCCGATCAGGCCGCCGGTCAGCGCCCGGTGCGCCAGCTCGGGGTTCGCCGCCTTCCATTTCTGGTATTCGTCCCATAGGCTCACCGTGCCGGGGGCCGCGCGCTCCCGGTTCCTTGCGCCGCTGTAATAGGCGAGCGAGAACTGGAAGAACGTGACGCCATCGGCTCGGCGGCGGGCTTCCTCATCGGTTTCCGCGCACATGAAGTAGCTGACCATGGCGATGTTGCAGTTCGGCTGATAGTCGGTCAGCCGCTGCTGGCGCCTGACGAAGCTGTTGTAGTAGGCGTGCACCCAGGCGTGCGCCATTTCCGCGGACAGGAACTGGAAGCCGAGCGCGCCGATGCCGCAGCGGCCGGCCAGCTCTATTGTTTCGAGTTGAGAACAGGCGACCCACAGCGGCGGATGCGGCTTCTGCACCGGCTTCGGCAGGACGTTGCGCAGTGGGAACTTGAAATACGGCCCGTCGTACTGCCAGCCGGCATCCTTGAACATCGGCATGATGCAGCGTACCGCGTCCTCCCACACCGCCTGCTTGTCCTCCATGGTGCGGTCGAACGGACCCAGTTCGGTGATCGAGGCGCCTTCGCCCATGCCGAACTCGACACGGCCGTTGCTGACGAGGTCGAGGCAGGCCACCTTCTCGGCCACTCGCGCCGGGTGGTTGGTGGTCAACTGGATGATGCCGTGGCCCAGGCGGATCTGTTTCGTGCGCTGGCTGGCTGCAGCCAGGAACACCTCGGGCTGCGGGGAATGGGAATATTCCTCAAGGAAATGGTGCTCGACCTCCCACGCGTAGTGATAGCCGAGCCGGTCGGCCAGTTCGACCTGCGTGAGGGCGTTCTGGTAGAGCTGGTGTTCGGTATCTGCTTCCCACGGGCGTGGGCACTGCAGTTCGTAAAAGATGCCGAATTTCATGGACGCCCCTCTGTGGCACGCTGCTACTGGTCGGTATGGTACTCACACCAGCGGTTCGGTGTCGAGCCTGGGGCCGCGCTTCCGCCTCGGGCGGCAGCCGATATACGCTGGCCAGCAGGCCCACCCGATCAGACCAAGGCCCGATCAGACCAAGGAGAGAGTCCGTGCCCGAGAATCCGTTGCGCCCCGAGCTGTTCCGTCCCGACGCGATCGCCGCGGACACGGCGGCGCTGAATGCCTCGCTGGTGCAGATGATGACCGGGCTGCCGGAATGGTGGAACGTCGGCGCCGCTGCGACGCGGGAAGCTCGGCGGCAGGGCCGTGGGCCGTTTCCGCCGCCGGTGTATTCGCCGCGGGCGCGCACCCGCACCATTGAGGGGCATGACGGCAACGACATCCCGCTGCGGATCATCGCGCCGGACAATGCCCCTGACAATGCCCCTGGCAGCCCGCGCGGCGTGTATCTGCACCTCCATGGCGGCGGCTGGGTGCTGGGTTCGGCCGACGGGCAGGACCCGTTGCTGGAGCATATCGCCGACAGTACCGGACTGGTGGTGGTCAGCGTCGAATACCGGCTGGCGCCCGAGGCCCCCTACCCCGCCGGGCCGGATGACTGCGAGGCGGCGGCGGCGTGGCTGGTGAAGAACGCGAAAGCCGAGTTCGGCAGCGACATACTGACCATCGGTGGCGAGTCCGCCGGCGGGCATCTGTCCGCCGTGACGATCCTGCGGATGCGTGACCGCTACGGCTACACCGGTTTCCGTGGGGCCAACCTCGTATATGGCGCGTATGACCTGAGCATGACGCCGAGCCAGATGGCGTTCGGCAACCGGAGGCTGGTGCTGCGCACGATCGACATGCAGCAGTTCTACAATGCGTTCCTGCCGACGGTGACGGAGCGGCGGGTGCCGGACATATCGCCGCTGTATGCCGACCTGAAGGGGCTGTGCCCGGCGCTGTTCACGGTGGGCACGCAGGATGCGCTGCTGGACGACACGCTGTTCATGTATTCGCGCTGGATTGCCGCGGGCAACCGGGCGGAGCTGGAGATTTATCCCGGCGGGGCGCACGGGTTTACGTTGTTCCCGAACCGCCAGGCGGATGAGCAACTTGCGCGGTCGGAGGCGTTCCTGCGCGGGGTCATCGGGTAGGACCGCCGGCGTCAGCCAACTGATCAGAGGCGGGCGGCATGCAGCGGCATGGCCGGCTCGTGGCTGATGCTTGTGGTTGGGGTGAACCGTCCCGTTCTGCACCGCAGCACAAAAATT
>DASQVN010000492.1:0-4820 GCA_035640755.1 Rhodopila sp. | reverse complement strand
GCGGCCTTCCTGCTCGAGATGGACAAGCGGCTAACTGCCGCAGGCGTCATTGCGCTGCCGATGACGCGGCGCGATATCGCCGACTATCTCGGCCTGACGCTGGAGACCGTGTCCCGCGCGCTGTCGCACCTGCACGAACTCAGCATACTCGGCTTCATCGGCAAAAACCAGCGCCAGATCGTGCTGCTGGACCGACGGCAGCTGGCTAACCTCGATCTGCAGGGCTGAAGGCCGAGCCGGGAGCGGCAATCAACGCGAGGTGCTCCAGCGTCTTGCGCAGCACTTCGAACAGGACGGCGGTCGACCAGCCGAACATCAGGATGCCGTTCATCGCCGTCATCGGACCTGTCAGCCGCCGTGCTTGCACCGGCAATATGTCGCCGTAGCCGAGGGTCGTGTAGTTAACGAAGGCGAAATAGAGCAGATCACTGCCAGCGGGCGCTGCGCCGACGATCAGGTAGGCTAACGCCCAGACAAGGACCTCCAGCGTGTGCGCGATCATCAGCGCGGCCGCGGTCGCAACCATCACGGCCATCAAATGCCATCTCGGCCATGACGTGTGCTGCGAGCCCGCTAAACGGGCGATGCCGACGACGCCGACGGTCACCAAAGCGTGGATGATAATGTTGATCACGCTGACAATGCTGCCGGTCAGGAATTGAAGCGCCATTGCCCTCTTTTTCCCCAGCCAGCCGCCAGTTCGGCTTCGCCATCGCCACCAGACTCGCAAGCCGTGGACTGCAATACCCGCAGGGTAGTTGGCCATCGGACCGGCAAGAAGCCTTGACACAGATCAAAGGAGCGCGGCGGTCCTTTGCCGACATTTCAAGGTGCCTTCCGTCGATCGCCTATTGACCGGAGTCCCAATCATGAGGGCCGTTTCCATCGAAGAAGCCGTTGCGATGATCCCGGCGGGCGCCAGCCTCATGGTCGGCGGCTTCATGGGTGTCGGAACGCCGGAGCGCCTGCTCGACGAGGTGGTTCGGCAGAAGAAAGCCAATCTGACCGTCGTCAGCAACGATGCGGCGAGACCCGGAAAAGGCGTTGGCAAGCTGTTCGATGCAGCGCTCGTGTCGCGGCTGACCGCGACCCACATCGGCCTTAACCCAAAGGCGCAGCAGCAGATGCTCGCCAATCAGGTTGCCGTTGATCTCATCCCGCAGGGAACGTTCGCTGAGCGCATTCGCGCGGGAGGCTGCGGTCTGGGCGGCGTGCTCACCCCAACGGGCGTCGGCACTCTGGTCGCCGAAGGCAAGCGCCAGATCGAGGTCGACGGCAAGCCGTTCCTGCTCGAGACCGCGCTGCGGGCACAATTCGCCCTGGTGCACGCCTTTCTCGCCGACTACCTCGGCAACCTCTCCTACGCGCTGACCGCACGCAATTTCAATCCGGTCATGGCGATGGCGGCGGACACCGTGATCGTGACTGCGGAGCACATCGTGCCCGTGGGCGTGATCGCACCCGACCATGTCGTGACGCCGGCGCCACTGGTCGACTATCTCATCATGAATCCGAACGGGTGAACCATGGACGCACAGGAGATCATCGCCCGGCGCGTCGCGCAGGAGCTCCAGTCCGGCAACCTGGTGAATCTCGGAATCGGCATTCCGACCCTGGTCGCCAACTATGTCTCGCCCGATCTGAAGGTGTTCTTTCAATCAGAGAACGGACTGATCGGCACCGGGCCGATTCCCGAGCAGGGATTGGCGCATCCCCTGCTCACAGATGCAGGCGGACGTCCGATCAGCGCGCTGCCGGGGGCATGCACCTTCGACAGCGCGATGTCGTTCGGATTGATTCGCGGCGGCCATGTCGATGTCACCGTGCTCGGCGGGCTCCAGGTCGACGCACACGGCCATCTCGCTAACTGGATGATCCCCGACAAGATGGTGCCGGGAATGGGCGGCGCGATGGATCTGGTCAGCGGCGCCAGGCGGGTGATCGTCGCAATGCAGCACGCCGCCAAGGGCAAATCGAAGATCGTCGAGCAATGCAACCTGCCTCTGACATCGGCGCGGCCGGTAAACCTCGTGGTGACCGACCTGGCAGTGATCGGCTTTCCGGACGGCAAGGCCACGCTGCTGGAGACCGCGCCCGGTGTCAGCATCGGCGAGGTCATGGCGGTAACGGACGCCGAGCTTGTGGTTCCCGATACCGTCCCTGAAATGAAGCTCTGATCAGGAATGAACATGCGGATATTCAGCGACTTCAACGAGATCAAATCCGCCATCGGCACCGAGATCGGTACCAGCGACTGGATCGAGGTGACGCAGGATCGCATCAACCAGTTTGCGGAAGCGACCTGCGACGAGCAGTGGATCCATGTCGACCAGGAGCGCGCGAAGAATGAGCTGCCCGGTGGCACCACGATCGCCCATGGGCTGCTGTCGCTTGCGCTTGCGCCGCTCTTCATCCGCTCGGTGATGGGGCTGAAGGGCCTGCGCAACACCCTGAACTACGGCGCGGACAGCATAAGGTATCTCGCCCCGGTGCCGGCCGGCTCCAGGCTGCGCGGTCGTGTCACCGTCGCAGAAGCGGAGGACGTGCCGCCGGATGGCCTGCGCGTCAACTATCATCTCGTGATCGAGATCGAGGGGGGCACGAAGCCCGCCTGCGTCGCCGAACTGATCGCCCTGCACTATCGCTGACTGCACTCAGTCGATGATGTGATAGCCGCCGTCGATATAGAGCACGGCGCTCGCCGTTACCGCCCGCATCAGCTCGTCGGTATGCAGGCTGCCCTTCATCAGCATCTCGCCCTTGACGGCATGAATCAACTCGACGCCCTTGGCGGCGGCTTCGTCGCTATGCGCGGCGTTGACGATCTCGAAGCCCGAGATGTCGAGACGGCACTTGGCGGCTGTGTCCCTGACCTTCGGTTCGGTTCCGACCGGGATCGGCCGCATGATGCCGGCCTGTATCCAGCGCGTGAACGATCTGCTTGGGCATCTGTTCCTGAAATGCCAGGAAAGGATTGTCCTTCGAGACAGGTTTGCGGTTCTCTTCGGTCTGCTCGGCAGCCGACTTCACCGCGGCCATCATTGGATTCTGGCTGCTGAGAGCCTCATACTGAAGCCGCAGCGGATGCAATTTGTGCATCGTCTCCGCCATCTGGGGCGTAACCATGCTCTTGATCCAGGGCTGGACGAATTTCCGGTAGGCGGCGAGGTTCATTTCCGAGACGCGTTTTGCGGCAGCAAAACGCCGCTCGTCCTCGGGCGAATTGCCGCCCATGGCCCGGATGTCGTCGAGTGTTCGCGCCTCGCACCGCATGACCCAGTTGCCAACGATCAGTTCCGACCTTGCGGTCTCCTCGTCCTTGGCTTCGAACGTCGCTTCATAGAGACCCGGCGGCAGCACATCGATCAGGTCAATGTTGCTGGAAAACTCCGCATGCTCCTTCTTCGCCACGCTGCCGGACACGAAGATGCCGAGATGGCCGACGCTCTGGTGAACCGTATAGACGATGGTCTGCCCATAAGCCCTGATCTCGTCGACGTCGGCGTAGCAGTCGAGGATCCAGTGCAGCGCCTGCTGCGGCGGGGTGACGTTGTCGCCCTCGGAGCAGAACACCACGATCGGCGATCGGATATTGCGCAAGTCGACCTTGTGACCGTCCGACATCTCGATCTTGCCGGCAGCAAGGTTGTTGCCGATGAAGAGCTCATCGACGATGAACTGGATTTCCTCGGCGTTCAGGTTGACGTGCCCGCCCCACCAGCGCTCGAATTCGAGGTAACGGTCAGCCTCGGTGTCGACCTTGGAATAGACGTTGTACTGCTTGGTCCACAGGGTGTTCGAGGGATTCTGGTTCTCGAAGTTCTGCACCAGCCAGGCGCCGTCGAACTTCCCGGCGCCGAGGTCGCTGGTCAGCGCGGTCAGCCAGCTTCCGCCCAAGAGGCCACCGGAGTAGCGCATGGGGTATTTGCCATGCACGCCCGCCCAATAGGCGAGCGGCGCGCCGGCAATGATGAGCGGGCCGAATAACTCCGGCCGCAGCGACGCCAGGATCATGACGGCCCAGCCGGCCTGGCAATTGCCGATCACGCACGGCTTGCCGTCAGACTTGGGATGGAGGCTGATCACCTTTTCGATGAACAGAGCTTCGGCGCGGGCGATGCGCTCGATCGTCTGTCCCGGCATCGGCTCCGGCAGAAAGCCGACGAAATAGCAGGGATGCCCCGCCTTCATCGCCACGCCGATCTCGCTGTCCGCCTTGAATCCGCCGATCCCCGGGCCATGCCCGGCCCGCGGATCGACCACGACGAACGGCCGCCGCTCCAAGTCGATTTCGACGCCCTTGGGCGGAATGATGCGCACCAGCGCATAATTCACCGGCTCGTCGAGCTTGCGGCCGTCGATGATCAGTTCGGCGGCATATTGCAGGACATGCGGTGCGGTCTGCGCGACGTGCTCGCGGTACTGGTCGCCGCGGCGACGCATGATATCGAGGAACAGCACACTCCGCTGACTCGCGTCAACCATATATTCGACTGCCGAGGCGACAAGCCCGAACATCGGCCCACCTGGCAGGCTTGAAATTTCCATCGACATGGTCCGACCTCATCCTGGTACAAACTTCATACAAGGCGCCCAGCAATGGCCGACGTTGATTTAGGTCAACGTTCGGCGACCACTTGCCCCGCCGGGCTGACGCGGTCGGTTCTGATCCAGGCCACTGCAAGTTCCCAAGCGACCGACAGGATGATCGGCCCGATGAAGAGGCCTACAATGCCGTGCGCCAGCGTTCCGCCGATCACCCACCGGTTTCAATATGTTATCGAGTAGGCTGACGCCCCCGAGGAATAAGGTGAGCAGCA
>DASQVN010000491.1:0-4355 GCA_035640755.1 Rhodopila sp. | reverse complement strand
CGAGAAGAACGAGCTCGCCGCCTTGTTCGGCCGGCCCGGCCGCACGATCACGGTCGGCAGCCGGATCGAGACGGCATCCAGGAAGCCGCGCCGCGATGCATCGGCCAGGATCAATTCGGCGATCGCCTTCTGCGCCCCGTAGCTGTTGCCGGGAATCTGGCGGGCATTGTCCGGCAGGGTCGTGTTCTGGTTCGCGCTGAAACTGGCAACCGAGCTGGTGAACACCACCCGCGGCCGCGTGCCGAGTGCACGGCAGCGGTCCACCACCGCATCGGTGCCGCGCACGTTGACGCGGCGGCCCAGGTCGTAGTCGGCCTCGGCCGCGGCGCTGACCACGGCGGCCAGATGGAAGACCACGTCGGTACCGGCCGGGATCGCTTCCGGCGGCAGCTCGACAATATCGCCGGCCAGCGCCGTCACCGGAAACCCTGCTGCCGGCCGCGGCGGCTCGGCCATGTCGAACAGCGTCAGCCCGGTCACCGGCTTGCCGCCCAGCGTGCCGCTCCTGGCCAGGTTTTCGGCAATCTTGCGGCCCAGGAACCCACCGCCGCCCAGGATTGAGACCTTCATCATGCCCTCCCGACAGTGAACGACTACATTGCACCGCCGCGCGCCCTGGTCCACCGTCGCCCCATGGACACCGCCGGCGAATTTTCGTTGCTGATCAACCCGCGCCATGGGACGCCAGGGATGGTGGTGTTGCCCGCGGGCGGCTTCCAGCGCGCGAAGGCGGCCATCACGGCATGGGACGGCTACGCGCCGACCCCGCTGCACGATCTCCCGGCCGTCGCGGCCGAAGCCGGCGTCGCCGCCGTGCGCATCAAGAATGAGGGAGAGCGCTTCGGCCTGGGCAGCTTCAAGGCCCTGGGCGGCGCGTATGCAGTGGCGAGGCTGACCCGGGCCGAAACCGCCCGCACCGGCAACGCGCCCGGCAGCATCACGGTCTGCTGCGCAACCGACGGCAACCATGGCCGCGCCGTTGCCTGGGGCGCCGCGCGGTCCGGCTGCCGCTGTGTCATCTTCGTGCACGAAACCGTCAGCCACGGCCGCGTTGCCGCGATCGCCCAATTCGGCGCCAAGGTGATCCGCGTGCCCGGCAACTACGACGATTCAGTGCGCGAAGCCGCTCGGCAGGCACAGCTTAACGGCTGGCTCGTCGTCTCCGACACGTCCTATCCCGGCTATACCGAGATCCCGCGCGACGTCATGCAGGGCTATCGCCTCATGGCCGACGAAGCTGCCGACCAGTGGTCCGGCCCGCCGCCGACACACGTATTTATCCAGGCCGGTGTCGGCGGCGCCGCCGCTGCGGTTTCCATCCACCTGCGCAACCGGTTTGCCCCGGCTCCACGGCTGATCGTCGTCGAGCCCGACCGCGCCGCCTGCCTGCTCGCCAGCGCGCGCAGCGGCAGCCCCACCACGGTCGGCGGGGAGCTGGATACCATCATGGCCGGCCTGGCCTGCGGTGAGCCAAGCCTGATCGCCTGGCAGGAACTCGAGAGGGCCGCCTACGCCTTCATGACTACCCCCGATGCCGCCGCGATCGAGGCCTTGCGCCTGCTGGCGGCCGAGAACATCTGGATCGGCGAATCCGGGGTCGCTGGCCTGGCCGCGTTGCGGCTTGCAGCCCGCACCCCGGCAGCCCGCAGCGCTTTATGCTTGACCGCGGCCAGTCGCATCCTGTTGTTCGGAACCGAGGGCGTTACTGATTCGGAGCTGTACGACATTTTCCTGCGTTCACCGCCCTGTTAACGGTTTATCAACCACTTGTGGCCGAATTTCCCGCACTGCCTGCGAATAGGATCGACGCGTTGAACGTTATGGAACCAGTCAGCAACAGGGAGAGGAACAACCGTATGCGTGCTCGATGGCCACTCGCTGCAACACTCCTCGGGGTGTTGGTTGTCTACGTGGCCTATCCCTACGTCACCCTGGTTCGGCTCGGCGTCGCGATCCGAACTGCGGACGCCGCAACGTTGGAGAAGCTGGTAAATTGGCCCGCCGTGCGGGAGGGCATCAAGGAAGACGTTTGCGACCTCGGCGGCGTCGGCCCCTCCGCAGCGCAGGCAGGCTCCCTGCCGCCGTTCGGCGCGTCATTCGTGCGCGGCATCGCGGGCAACGCGATCGACCAGACGATCACGCCGCAGGCCCTGGTGGCCGCGGCAGCCGTCACGCCCGAGAAGCCGGCCGCACTTCCTGCATCCGGCACAGATGTGCATGTGACCTGGGCCTTCTTCGACTCGCCGACAACGTTCCAGATCAGCCTCGCGGCGCCCGGCCAGGCAGAGCCGATCCGGATGGAAATGGACCTGCGCGGCGGCGAGTGGCGCATCCAGCGCGTCTGGCTGCCGTCCGACCTGCTGTCCAGCAACGGCTCGCGGACGTAGAGCGTGATCGCCAAAGGCTGCAAGCCGGCGGCGTGAATCACGCTCTCAGACAATTACCGGGGTGACCTAACCCCGGCGCAGGAACCGCGCGAACGCTTCCAGCGTCGTGTCCGACACATGATGCTCGATCCCTTCGGCATCCGACTCCGCCGCCTCCCGCGGCACGCCAACGGCGAGCAGCAGATCGACCACGACCCGATGCCGCGCCCGCACGCGCGCGGCTAGCTGCTCTCCCGCTTCGGTCAGGAAGACGCCGCGATAGGGCTTGGCGACCGCCAGCCCCTCCCGCTTCAGGCGTCCGATGGTCTTGACCACCGTCGCGTGAGCGACGCCAAGGCGACGGGCAATGTCGGTCGGCCGAGCTTCGCCGTCGCTGGAGAGGAGGTCGGAAATCAGCTCGACGTAGTCTTCCAGCAGGGCACCCGACTGCGCCGTCCTCGCCTTGCCGAAACGGCTGGCCTGGGTCGGTTCCTCCGGCAGCACCGCGCGCACTGGGGTTTCGATCATTCAGGCGGCCCATGCCCTAGTTGCCCGCAGAAGGGTCTGCCAGAAAACCGAAAGTTTGCAACAGCAGGATGATATTCAGCGCGATCACCAGCACGGTCATGCCGCTCGCCAGCAGCCACGTGCGCCGGCCAACGGCAAACCGCCCCATCACCGACGGCCGTCCGATCAGCGTCATCAGCGCCACCATCGGCACCGGCAGCACGAGGCTCAGCACGACCTGGCTGATCACCAGCGCCTGCGTTGCTTTCGCCCCCGCGGCAACCACGATCACCGCCGGCACCATGGTGACCAGCCGGCGCAGCCAGAGCGGGATGCGGAAACCGACAAAGTCCTGCATGATCACCTGCCCAGCCATCGTGCCGACCACCGAACTCGACAGCCCGGACGCGAGCAGCGATGTCATGAAGGCCGCTCCGGCCACGGCCCCCATCAGCGGCAGCAGGGTGTGGTAGGCGGTCTCGATCTCGCCCACGTCCGAATGCCCCTGGTGGAACACGGTCGCCGCCATCGCCACCATGGCCATGTTGACCAGACCGGCCAGGCTCAGGGCCAGCAGGACCTCCCGGTTCGAATAGCTGACCAGCCGCCGACACTCCGCGTCGGTCCGTGCAGAGACGCGGCCCGGCATCAGCGCGGAGTGCAGATAGATCGCATGCGGCATCACGGTCGCCCCGACAATGCCGACAGCGAGGGTGATGCTCTGCGCATCCGTGAACATCGGTACTACACTGTGGTACGCGGCCGCCCCCCAGTCGGGCGGGGCGATCAACAGCTCGACCAGGTAAGACACGCTGATGATGCCGACGAAGCCGGTGATGATCAGCTCGATCGGCCGGAATCCGCGCGACTGGACGCTCAGCAGCACCCAGGTGATCGCAAACGTGATCAGAAGGCCGGCCATCAGCGGCAGATGGAACAGCACGCTGATGCCGATCGCGGCGCCGATCGACTCCGCAAGGTCGGTCGCCATCGCCGCGACCTCGCTCACCAGCCACATGCCGATCGCCACCGGCCGGGGAAAATGCTGTCGGCATAAGGCGGGCAGGCTCTGCCCCGTGACGATGCCCAGCCGCGCCGACAGCGCCTGGAATAGCATCGCGATCAGGTTCGCCAGCAGCACCACCCACAGCAGCATATAGCCGTAGCCGGCGCCCGCCTGAATGTTCGTGGCAAAATTCCCCGGGTCCATGTAGGCGATCGAGGCGATCACCGCCGGCCCGATGAACGGCAGCATGCCCCTGATGCCCCGGCGCCCGCTCAGTGCCTGCTCCCCGGCGCGGGCCGTGCGGTCCGACAGGCTGGCGCGCAGTGCCGCCTCGCTCATGGCTCCATTCTCATGGGCCGCATTCTCATGATGGAGGCGGGCATGGTTGCACCCTGCAGGATGAAGCTTTGGCCATCTATTGCGTCTTATACCACATAATGTAGCCGAGGCTACACTCTTCGTCGCAGCACGTATGT
>DASQVN010000490.1:0-10967 GCA_035640755.1 Rhodopila sp. | reverse complement strand
GACGACGACCAGAACCTGATCGCGGGCAATGCGCTCGGCGACCAGCGCCGGTTCGTCGATCACCCCTTCGAGGAAGCCGATATCCGCGCTGCCCTGGCGCACGGCGGTGGCGACCTGCGCCGTATTGCCGATCGTCAGGCGCATGCTGATGCCGGGATGAAGCTGGCGAAAGGCAACGAGATGGCGCGGCAGCCAGTATCCGGCGATCGTCTGGCTGGCATACACCGCCAAGGTGCCCCGCTTCAGGCCACCCAGCTCCGAGAGGATCAATTCGGCGGCCTCGGCACGGGCCAGGACGGCCCGCGCCTCAGCGAGGAAGAGTGATCCGGCCTCGGTCAGTTCGATGCCGCGGCCGACGCGGTGGAAGAGCTTGGTACCGTGCCGCGCCTCCAGCGCCGCGATCGCGGCGCTGACGGCCGACTGGGCGAGATGCAGCGCTGCGGCGGCCTGGGTGACGTGCTGGCGCTCTGCCACCGCGACGAAGACGCGAAGCTGATCGAGGGTCATGCCGGCATCATGCCAGCCGGACTTGCCGGGAGCCATACGGATTAGTACTGGCCCGTCTGGAACCGGCGCGTGGCGTCGGCATCGCCCGCGATGGAGCTATGCGAGCCGGGGACCAGGGTGCGGCCGGTCCAGCCGGGTGTGGTATCCGTGTAGGCTGTATCGCGGGGGGTGGAGGGCACGGCAGTGGGCTGCGCCATGGTAGCCGCGGCGGGCAACATGAATGCGGCGGCGACCAGGGTGGACCCCAGAATAATGGCAGAAAACGTGTTCATGGCACTTGTCCTTTCATCGGCTCGTCTTGCCGTCCCCAACATGAGTGCCGACGAGTCGCCAGACCATCGCAAGAATACGCTTGGTTTGATCGGCCGGGCCGATGATTCGCCCGTGGCTTCACTGATTGGTCCGGACGATCATTTCGAGCGGCTGCGTGAATTGGACACGCCGGCAACAATCGGGCAGGTTCCGGGCGCGACGACAATGATCCGCGGATCGGGTCCCAGTGTGACCACTTACCTTGGGGCGCCCATCCCGCTAAGCTGGTGAACCGAGGCCCGCAGCGACGTAAGGACGGGCGGATTGGGCATTCGAAGGCACGGCGGCATCTCTCCAAGCTGCGCCTTCAGCGGAGCATGCAGCTCCCGCTGCAGGGCGCGAAACAGTGGTGTTCCGGCATGGGTGGTTGTCAGCACCAGCCATGCCGTACCAATACGACTTAGGGGGATAGGAATGGACCGCTTCGCGGAAATGGAGGCGTTTATTCGCGTTGTGAATGCCGGCTCGTTCTCCACGGCGGCCAAGCAACTGCATGTCGGCCAACCCGCCGTCTCCAAGGCGATTGCACAGCTCGAGGACCGGCTCGGCGTACGGCTGCTGCTGCGTTCGACGCGCGGCCTGGTTCCGACCGAGGCGGGCCACAACTTCTACCATCGCGCCAAGCGCTCAATCGAGGAAGCTGAAGAGGCGGAACTTGCCGCGCGAGGAACAGCTGCAACCTTGTCGGGCCGCCTGCGAATTTGCGCCTCGGTCACTTTCGCGCGCCTGCATATCGTGCCGCGCCTGTCGGCCTTTCTTGCGCAGCATCCGGCGCTTGATGTCGATATCGTCCTGTCGAACGGAGATATCGATCTGGTCGAAGCGGGAATTGATGTGGCGTTACGCATCAGCCCGCTTCGCGACTCAGCGCTGACCGCGCGCAAAATCGCCCAGTGTCAAAGGCGTGTCGTCGGCACCCCCAGCTTCTTCGCGGCGAACGGCGTGCCGCAAACGCCCGCCGATCTGACTGCCCGGCAGGCAATCATCTATGAGGTCTATGAGTGGCGGACACCCAGCCCAACCTGGACTTTCCGGCAGGGAACCGAGGAAGCCTCAGTGACATTGGCGGGCCGAGTGCACGTCACTGCGGCCGAGGGCGTTCGGGAAGCGGTCTTCGCCGGGCTTGGCTTTGCCATCGCCTCTGAATGGATGTTCGCGCCCGAGCTGACGTCCGGCGCGGTCATATCCGTGCTGAATGACTGGTCCCTACCGCGCGTTGACCTATGGGCCGTCTTTCCTGCGGGTCGGCAGGCGAGCGCAAAGGCACGGGCCTTTGTAAACTTTGTAGAAGAGGAGCTGGCGGCAAAGCGGTCATCCGGCGGCATCCCGCCGGATATCCCGTCCCAGGATTGCAACCGCCGTGACTGCGTTTCAGACCACGACAGGATTGGCATCGCCGAGCAACGGGCCCGGGCGTGAGCACGAGATCGGGCTGCACCTTGACCTTCAGGGTGTGTGCCGGAGTGGGAAATTTTCCATCGCGGTACATGACCGATGCATCACCTCTTCGACAAAACGGGTGAAGGTGCGTGCCTTGGTGCTCGCTGTCCGGCCGGCCGGGAAGATCGCCCAGAGATCCAGCGGCGGCAATCGCCAATCCCTGAGCACCGCCTTTACGGTTCCAGCGTCCAGTTCAGGGGTGAACATCCATTCAGAGGCGATGGCGATGCCGGCACCCGCAAGCACCGCCGCACGCACACCTTCGGCCGCGGTGATGCGCAAGCGCCCATTCAGCCTGACCATCTGCGCAGCACTGTCACGCTGGAACGTCCAGACCGCGCTACCGGTTTGCTGCGCATAGATCACCGCCTCATGCGCGGCGAGATCGCCAGGTTCGGCGGGCTCGCCGGCCTGTGCGAAATATGCCGGTGTCCCGATGACCGCGTGCCGCGTACTTGCTATGCGCCGCGCCGTCAGAGCGGAATCGGCAAGCCGCCCCATGCGCAACGCAACGTCAATCCCACCTTGCACCAAGTCGACGTTCCGGTCGTCCAGCACCACCTCCATCTTCAGATCCGGATGCTGCGCAAGGAACTCCGGCAAACGTGGCACCAGGTGGATTCGCGCGAAGGTAACCGCTGCGCAGATGCGCAGCGTACCGGCCAGCCCTCGGCTGGCTCCCCGCGCAGCCAGTTCCGCTTCATCTGCTTCCTCGATCGACCGCCGTGCCCGTTCGTAGAAGTTGAGTCCTGCCTCCGTCGGAACAAGCTTGTGCGTCGAGCGGCTCAGCAGCTTGACGCCCAGCCGGTCCTCGAGCTGGGCCACGGATTTCGATACCGCCGGCTGTCCCACGTTGAGGTAGCGTGCCGCGGCCGAGAACGATCCCGAATCGATCACCATGACGAATGCCTTCATCGCTGCGAACCGATCCATCCTCGTTCCTCGTTGGGACAGGCAATACCGCGCACGCCCTGCGCCCCGCCGTGGACCCGATCCGGTCCGGGCGGGCATCGGCGGGTGCTCAATCGGTTTCGACCGGGATTCGGTATAGCCGACCCGTTGCGTTCAAATCGGCTTCGGTCCAGGCACCGCCCACGCCGCGCACCATCCAGCGCAGGATCACCCAAAGATCGCGCTCGACCGCGTGCTCGTCGAGCGGCTCCAATGCCGGGACAAGAGCATGGATCTCGACACCTGCCGGGAAGGGCTCCCCACTGCGTCCGGTGAAGACGAACCCGTATTCCATCCCAGATGGAGCTGTAATGAAGCCCGGCTCACGCAGGCCGATGTGGTCGAGGCCAAAGGTGGTAACGAAGAAGCTGCGGAACTCGGGATAGTGCCCGATCCTATCCTCAGCAAGAACGAAGGCGAAGCGCTTGCCTTCGAGCGATGGTGTGGTGATCACACTGACGTCGCTCATCTCAGCCCCCCGTCCGGTTGCGTGCCAGGAAATCGACAATCATCGCCGCGAGTTCGCTGCCGGAGTCCTCCTGGAGAAAATGCCGGCCGGTCACGAGGTGCGGACCCTCTGCATGCGGGAGAAGTTGCTTGAAGCGGCCCGCGAAGGTCACGTGATCGAACACGTCGTCCTCGCGCCCCCAGACGATCATGGTCGGCATCTGGCAGGCGGCCAACTCGCGTTCGAGCCAGGTGAATCGATCCAGCGCCCGTGCGGACGCATCGAGCGGGATCCAGCGCGGCCATGTCCAGGTGAGGAGCCGGCTCGCCGGGTCAGGCAGCGCCCAGTCGTACGCGTGTTGCGCACGCGCCCGGAACTTTTCCCGATCAACGACAGAGAGATAGATGCCGCGCCCGGCCAGCGCATTGTGGCGCCCCAGGAGATAGGGGCCGACGAGCGGCGCATGCATCATCCGCCATGGAAAGATGCGCGTGTGGAATTCGGCCGGCGGCAGCGGCCAGGCCCAGGTGCTCATTACGACGAGCGCCGCGACCCGTTCAGGATTTGACAGGGCGAAGCCCAGCCCGGTTGGCCCGCCCCAATCGTGACAGACGAGGCTGGCCCGTTGGAGATCGAGATGCCGGACCAGTGCCGTCAAATTGGCGATGTGGCCATCAAGACTATGCCAATGCTCTCGAGTCGGCTTTTCCGAGAGGCCGAAGCCGATCATGTCGGGGATGACGACACGGCGCCCGGCGCGCGTCAGCGGTTCGACGAAGTCGCGGTAGAGAAAGCCCCAGGTCGGGTTACCGTGCAGCAGGACGACCGGGTCGCCGGTCCCCTCGTCGATGTAGTGCATCCGCCAGCCGTTGACGTGCGCGAAACGCGGCCGCCATGGCCATTGTTCACGAATGGCGGCGGGTAACGGGTTGTCGTCCATGCGCTTCTCCTCGACTTGCCGTTTCTTGTCTGGCCGTTTCTTGTCTGGTTCGCGGCGTCGTCAAGCCGCCGCTATCGGGCTGAAGTGCCGCCCGTCTCGGCCAAGAGTTTCTCTATGGTGATCGGTAGATCCCGAATGCGCCGGCCGGTTGCGTGGTATACAGCGTTGGCGATGGCAGGGGCGACGGAGACCGCGGTCAGCTCTCCCAGCCCCTTGGTCCCGAGCGGGCTCGCTTCAGCGTCAAAGTCGCCGACAAACAGAATATCGAGATCCGGAATATCAGCATTCGTGGGAACGAGGTATCCGGAGTAGTTGCGGTGGAGAAAGCGCCCCATGTTGGGATCGGTTTCGGACTGCTCCATCAATGCCTGGCCGGTTCCCCAGATGATGCCGCCGATCGCCTGGCTGCGCGCCAGTTTTGGGTTGATGATCCGGCCGGCGTCGTAAGCTCCAACAAACCGGTTCAGGCGCACCAGGCCAAGCTCCTCATCGACCCGGACTTCGGCGAAGACCGCGGCGAAGCTGAAGATCGCCTTCGGGCCGTTTGCCTCCTCGACCGGGTCGTAGTCGCCAGCAGCGACCAGCGTGGCGAGATTGTTGCGCGCGAGCAGATCGGCATAGGTTACGCTGACGTTGCCATTTGCCACGGCCAGGCTGCCATCCGCCGCGATGATGTCGTCCGCGCGCGCGCCGACAAAGGGTGCATCCTGACCCGTCAGTGCAAGGGCAACTGCCTTCTCCCGTACTGCCCTGGCGGCCAGCAGCACAGCCGCACCGGCATTGGCCATCGTCGCCGACCCGATGGCGGCGTGCGACGCCGGCAATCGGGTATCGCCAAGCCGGACCTGGACATTCTGCACCGGCAGCCCCAGCGCTTCGGCTGCCACCTGGCGCATGACGGTGTAGGTGCCCGTGCCAAGATCATGCATTCCCGCTTCGACGAGCGCCGATCCGTCGCGGTTCAGCGTCACCCGCGCTTGTCCCGGCCAGCGCCAATGGGTGTAGATGGCACCGGCAACCCCCTGGCCAAGCAGATAGCGGCCGTCGCGCATGGAACGTGGTTCGGGCGTTCGTTTGCGCCAGCCGAAACGCTCCGCGCCATCAAGCAGGCACTGGCGCATGGCCCTGGTGGAGAATGGCCGTTGGCTGAGCGGATCAATTTCCGTATCGTTCAGCAAACGGAGCTGGACGGGGTCGATCCCGATTGCGTAGGCTAGCTCGTCCATCGCAGATTCGATCGCGAAATGGCCCAGCGCCTCGTGCGGGGAGCGCATCGCCGTCGGCGTGGTGCGATTGACGTGCACCACCTTATGGCCGGTCCAGATGCCGCCGCTTGCACCCCACAGGGATCGGGTCGCATTCGCAGCGTACTCGATATAGTTGTCGAAAACCGAAGTCGGCGAGATGCTCTCATGGCGAATGCCGGTGAGCTTGCCATGCTTGTCGGCGCCAAGAGCGATCGTCTGGATGGTTGCCGGCTGATGACCGACCATCGAGTACATCTGCGCACGCGTAAGCTGGACGCGCACAGGGCGAGCAAGCTGCCGGGCCGCGACGGCTGCCAGCAGCGTGTGGGGCCAGACATACGCCTTTCCGCCGAAGCCTCCGCCCACGAATTCCGAGACGACGTTGATCTTCTCCGGTGGAACGCCGAGGACGATGGCGACCAACCCCTTCGTGCCGAAGATGTGCTGCGTCGAGTCGAACAGCGTCAGCGTGCCGTCCGCGTCCCAGTTTGCCAGGGTTGCGTGCGGCTCCATCTGGTTGTGGTGGCGATCGGCGGTTGTATAGACATGCTCAATCCTGACATCGGCACCAGCCAAGCCTTTGCCGGCATCCCCGACGGATGACGTGACGGGCCACAGGAATTGCGGTGGATCGATGGCCTCACGCGCGGTGTCGGCATTGAACACCACAGCCGGCTGCGCTTCATACTCCGCCGCGATCAGCGTTCCGGCATAGGCCGCCTGGTCGAGCGTAGCCGCCACAACCAGCGCGATCGGCTGGCCGGCGTAGTGGATGTTGTCGTCCTGCAGCGGCAAGTATCCCTGTCCATGCGGACGGAGATGGCTCCATGGGCTCGGTGTCGGGTTCATCCGCGGCATGTTTCGCGGGGTGAAGACCGCCAGGACTCCCGGTGCCTGCTCGGCCGCTGCGGTGTCGATGGCGAGCACGCGCCCCTTGGCAATCGTGCTATGGACGATGGCGCCGTGCAGCGCGCCCTCCATCCTCACGTCGGCCGTATAACGCGCTGTCCCCGTTACCTTGAGTCGTCCGTCAGCGCGCGACAGCGATTGTCCGATGGCGTTCATGCGCGTGCTCCCGCAACTTGCAGCGCACGCAGTACGCTACGCTGCCCGAGTTCGACTTTGAAGGCGTTGTGCGTCAGCGGTCTTGCCTCGACGCAGGACTTGGCAATGGCGGACCTCAACCTGTCGTCATCGTCGAGTGACACACCGATGAGCGCCTGTTCGGCGGCAGAGAGGCGCCATGGCTTGTGGGCGACACCGCCCATCGCGAGGCGCACCGACCGGATCTGTCGGCCATCGAGAGCCACTACGGCCGCGACAGACACGACAGCAAATTCGTAGGACTGGCGGTCGCGGATCTTGAGGTAGTGCGATGCCCTGCCCGCCGCGCTTTTGGGGACTTCGACCGCAACGATCAGGTCGCCGCGGCCGAGCACGGTGTCCTGTTCGGGTGTGTCGCTCGGCAGGCGATGGACATCGGCGAACGGGATCGCGTATTCGCCATGGCGCCCATGCACGCGGACGGTCGCGTCCAAGGCAGCAAGTGCGACGGCCAGATCCGATGGGTTTACCGCGACGCAGGCATCAGACCAGCCGAAAATCGCATGATGACGATTGAGGCCCTGCAGCGCGGAGCACCCGGAGCCTGGCTGGCGCTTGTTGCACGGCAGGTTGTCAGCGTCGCGAAAGTACGCACATCGGGTGCGTTGCATGATGTTGCCGCCGATCGAGGCCATGTTGCGAAGCTGGCCCGAGGCTGACAGCAGCAACGCTTCAGCGATCAGGGGAAAGCGTTGCCGCACTCGCGCATCGGCCGCGACATCACTCATTCGGGCAAGTGCACCGATTCGCAGACTGCCGTCCGGCAAGGCCTCGATCTCGGCCATGCCGGGCAGCGCGTTGATGTCCAGCAGCCGCTCCGGCATTGCGGCCCCATCCTTGATAAGGCCGATCAGGTCGGTACCGCCAGCGATGAAGGCGAGGCCGGGATCATGCGCATGGCTCGCTGCGGCTGCGGCCGGGTCGGTGGGTGTTGCGATCGTGAAGGGCTGCATGGATCAGACCTCCTGCACCGCTGCGGCGAGTGCAGCGACAATGTTCGGGTAGCATGCGCACCGACAGAGATTGCCACTCATCCGTTCACGAATTTCGTTCGGCGTCAGGTCTGCAATGCCGAAGGTCTGTGTCACGTCGCTTGTGGCGGCGCTGGGCCAGCCGTCCTTGGCCTCGGCGATCATACCAACGCCCGACATGACCTGGCCCGAGGTGCAGAACCCGCATTGGAACCCGTCATGTTCGATGAACGCGGACTGGATCGGGTGAAGTTGACCGTCCCGTTCCAGCCCCTCGATAGTCGTGATCCGGCGGCCCGCACTCATGGCCGCCAATGTCATGCACGAAAGGACACGGCGGCCGTCGATCAGGACGGTACAGGCGCCGCATTCGCCGCGATCGCAGCCTTTCTTCGTGCCGGTCAATGCCAAGTCCTCACGCAACACGTCGAGCAGCGTCATCCGCGGTTCTATTGTCACGTTGTAGGACTGGCTATTGACGACCAGCGTCAGGGTCATCGGTTCGGCAGCGAAGCCGCGCTGTGGATTGTCCATCACACCCTCCAAATGGCACTGTGTCTTGCGGCTTCAGGGTCAGCTCAGGCGGCGGCCTTGAGCTTGCCAGGGGCGGTCCATTCCGCGCCCTTCATGAAGCCGTCGTTGGGGGTGTCTGCGAGATGGTTTGTGTAGTTCGAAATGAGCTTCGTCGCGGCGAGGACGAGCACGTCGAGGATCGCCCGATTGTCGTACCCCGCGGCCTTGAAGGCGGCCACATCACCCTCGCTCACGACACCGCGTTGGCGGGTGATCTTGGCGGCAAACTGCCGCAAGGCCTCAAGCTTCACATCGGCGATCGGCTGTCCGTCGCGCACGGCGGCGATCGTGGCGTTGTCGACCTTGGCCATGCGTGACAGGTTGGTGTGACCGGCCATGCAATAGGTGCACTCGTTCTCGTAGATGATGGCGAGATAGGCGATATTGCGCTCCTGCGGCGTGAAGCTCGTCTTCTCCGCGATGCTCCAGAGCGTGCTGTAGGCCTCGAGCGCGGCGGGGCTTTCCGCCAGCACACGGTGCAGGTTGGGCACGAAGCCCCAAGCCTTTTTGACGCCGTTCAGAATGTCGGCCGAGTCCGACGGCGCGGTCGCGGTGTCATGGAGTGTGAAGCCATTGATCATGTTCGTCCTCCTTTGTACAGGACCCTGACAAGACAGCGATGACGCTGCCCGATTCCGCGGCGCTGCGGCAGACACGCCCTGGCAATATCGTCTATTCCGCCTGGGAATGAGCCTTATCGTTTAGATACAGAAATAATATCAACGCTTCGCCGTGCAACCCGGGAGTATCGCACTGTCACCCCCAGGCACTTGCCTGTGGTGAAGTCGAAGGCGACCACGTCATCCTGCGCAATGCAGTAGAGGTTTCCGTCCGGACCGAAACGCGGGCAGCGCGATTTGCGCAACTTGTGTCGCGAATCACCCTGCCATCAGGGCCGAGCGCCAAGGTGCGATCGGCGCCGCTGTTGACGAAGAGCAGTTTGCTGTCGCGATCCGCAGCAAGACCGCGCGGATCGGCTATGCGGCTGTCATCGTTGAACACGCCGAGTGGTCTGCCGTCGCGGTCGAAAGCGAGAAGCTTGCCATATCCGTCGCCATCGGCACCGGCAGCGCTTGTGACAAGGAGGACCATCAGGCGGTCTCCCGGCTTTGCTGATGGCGGGATAGTTCGTATAGCCGCGTGCGCCGCCGAAGGGCGGGAATCACGGCTCTGTTCCGCCGCTGATGCTCTCGGGCTCCTGATCCTCGCCGAGTGGCTGCGTTGCCTGGGTGCCGATCGGGCCCCTGGTATCCACCCTGTGCTCGGCCGCGATACCGGGGCTGCTTGTCGCGTCGGACGTGGTGATGCCGCCACGGGTCGAAGCGGTCTGCATGTGCCAGCGGGCGGGGGCGCACTCGACTAGCGCCATCCCGACGCTCAGGGCGACGATCGTCCTGAACACGAGAGGAATTCTCAGCATGGTTAGGGTTCTCCTGCGATCTACGTGGTTGTCACCAAAATCGACGGGCACTACAGATGCCGCGCACCGGCGTAGCCGTAGCCGCGGATCGACGCCGACGTCGCTTCCGGCGCGATAAGGCCGCGCTCCGGAGCCCGCTGATTATCTTGTTCGACCATGAGAGCGTTTCCCCATTGGATTGCTTCATCGACTGGATGGCGGGAAGACAATGGCCATTGGGTACAAGACGCGGCAGTAAGGCGCCGGCAATATTGGCCATTCCCGCGGAGAATGAGGATGGACTGCGATCGCAGCGATGAAGCGTTCGCACCGCTTTGGGGTGGGGCGCATCGAGATGCGTCAATACGTAATCGCCTGGTTGAGCGCCTCCGACTCATGAAGGATCACGCCTTCCATCTTGTAGACCGGCGTCTCCCAGGGCGCCATCTTCAGCATTGCGGCGGTGTGCTCGTACCCCATGAGGCGCCGTTGCCGAATACCCTCTCGGCTGAAGTCGATGTCCTTCGTATGGTCCTCATGCTGGAGGCGGGGCGCCAGAAGGCGCACGACGTGCATCTGCGTCAGACAACCACACCCAGCGTATTCCATGACTTCAGGATCTTCTCTCAATTGTGGCGGAAGCTTCGCAACCAGAACGGCGATGATGTGCCGGAGCCGGTGAAGCTGCTTCTGCTTCAGGATGTGGTTCGCCGCCCGACTGGAATATTGCACTTCCTTCTGGCGATGACTGACCTCCCAGATGTTGTGCGGCTCCGGCCCGTGCGGGTTCCATAAATGCACGGCAAAGACCAGGGAGCTGCGCCTCGGGACATCGTCAAAGACCGCCTCGACCGGCGTGTTCGACAGAATGCCGCCATCCCAATACAAGTCGTTGCCCACACGCATCAGTGAAGGCCGGCGGCAGCGCGCCAGATGCCATGACGTGCTCTGCAGTGAGAGGCATGTGCCGGCTGTCAAAATATGTCATCTCGCTGGTGCGGACGTTGGCAGCGCCGACGGTCAGCCGGCAGCCTCCGGCCTCGATCAGCGAAAAGTCGACAAGCCGGTTCAGCGT
>DASQVN010000489.1:0-2352 GCA_035640755.1 Rhodopila sp. | reverse complement strand
CAGATCCAACGCGGACTGCACCTGCTGCAGGTATCGCGCGGTGCGCAGGTCGGTAAACGCGCCGGCGACATGGATGCTGTAGCGCGGATCATGCTGCCGCAGCTTGTGTGCGATCTGCATCAAGAGCATCGGGTTCTTTTTTGGCTCTAGGTGACCAACCCAGGCGATCCGGTACCGGTCAGGCCGGCCTTCCCGGAAGCGCGCCGTATCGATACCGTTAAAGATCACCTCCGCACTGCGCGGTATGCCTGGAAATGCCGTACCCAGCACATCGGCGATGTCCGGCGCGACCGTGATCAGGCGAGAAATCTGGTGCCAATCCACCTGCGCAGGGTATTGGGTCTGCAGCGCCTCGATCGAATGCAGCCGAAGGATGCAAGGCTTGCCGCCCAGAAGATTGTTGCGGGTCGCCCAGACCGCATGGTCCCAACACCATTCCAGCCAAACAATGTCTGCCCAACCGATTGCTGCGGCCAGCTCAGACCCAGGTCCGGCGTGAAGAAACCGAACTTCAAAGTGCCGTTCCAGCGCAGGCAGGAGTGGGCTGAGAAAGCTCGTTTGCCTGTCCTTGATACGATCGGCCAATAAAAGACGTTGCATGAATTCTAAATCGTCCCCACAACCTTCACCTTCGCCCGCCGGTGAATCTCCGAATGCGCCAGCACCGGAATGTTGATCTGCGCCCGATCGACAATCGAACGCAGCTGCGCCCGCAGATGCTGACCCGAAACCAGCACCGGCTGCACCCCGCTGCGGATCGCCGCCTCGGTCGCCGTACGGATCCCGGTCAACAGCTCACGCAGCCGCTCACCGCCCAGCGCCAGCTGCCCATCCTCCGGCGGCCCGGTCAGTGACTCGGTCAGCGTATCCTCCCAGCGTGGAGATATCGAAATGATCGGCACATATCCGTCCGACCCCGCCACGCTCTCACACAGCTGCCGCGACAGCCGCACCCGCACCGTCGCGACGATCTGTGCGATCGACTTCGCCGCGCCGCTGCACGCCTCGTGCACCGCTTCCAAAATCGTCGGCAGGTCGCGGATCGACACCCGCTCCGCCAACAGCCCCTGCAGCACCCGCTGCAGGTGCCCCACGGTGATCATGCCGGGGATCAGGTCCGCAACCAGCTTCTGCTGCTGCGGGAACTCGCCAAGCAGCCGCTGCGTCTCGCTATAGCTCAGCAGGTCGGCCATGTTCTCCTTCATCACCTCGGCCAGGTGCGTGATCAGCACCGTCGCCGGGTCAACCACCGTCCAGCCCGAGGCACGCGCCAGGTCGGCCGAACCCGGCGCGATCCACCGCGCGGGAAGGCCAAAGGTCGGCTCGTTCGTCGCCTCGCCGGGAACCGGCGGCGCGTGGTCGCCGGGGCTGATCGCCAGCAGCATGGTAGGCTGCAGCTCGCCGCCGCCGGCCTTCACTTCCTTCACCATGAAGACATAGGCGTTGGGCCCCAGGTCCATGTTGTCCTGGATGCGCACCGACGGCAGCAGGAACCCAAGCTCCGCCTGAAGGCTCTCGCGCAGCTTCTTGATCTGTTCGGGGATCGACTTGCCGCTGCCGCCGACCAGCTCCAGCAGCCCATAGCCCAGCTCGATGCGCACCTGGTCGATCGCCGCGGCCGTCTGTTCCGCAGCCGGCTTCGCGGGTGCCTGTTCCGCCGCAGCCGCCGGCTGCTTCGCCGGGCGGAACCGCGTCCAGGCCAGCGCGCCGGTGCACCCAAGCAGCGTCAGCAGCGGAATCGTCGGCAACCCGGCGATGAATGCCACCCCCGTCGCCAGGCCCGAGGCCACCATCAGCGCCGGGCTGTTGCTCCGCAACTGGCCCACCAGGTCGTCCTGCAGCCGCTCCCCGGTCGCGCCCTTGGACACGACGATGCCGGCCGCGAGCGAGACCAGGATTGCCGGGATCTGTGCCACCAGCCCGTCGCCGATCGTCAGGGTCGTGTAGGTCCTGACCGCTTCCTCGACCGACATGTTGCCTTCGACCATGCCGATGATCATGCCGCCCAGAATGTTGATGACGCCCATGATCATCGCGGCCGCCGCGTCGCCCTTGACGAACTTGCTGGCGCCGTCCATCGCACTGTAGAAGCCGCCCTGCTTCTCCAGGTCGTGGCGGCGCTGTTTCGCCTGCGTCTCGTCGATCTGGCCCGACGACAGGTCGGCGTCGATCGCCATCTGCTTGCCCGGCAACGAATCCAGGTGGAAGCGTGCCGAGACTTCCGCCACGCGCCCCAGGCCCTTCGAGATGACGGTCAGATTCACCGTCACCAGCACGCCGAACACGATCAGCCCGACGACCACGTCGCCGTTCATCAGCAGCCGCCCGAACGCAGCCACCACCCGCCCCGCC
>DASQVN010000488.1:0-4080 GCA_035640755.1 Rhodopila sp. | reverse complement strand
GGCCAGCGCGCCTTCGCCGTTTCCAGTCAACCTGAAAGCGCGCTAGACTGAAGCAACGGAGCAGACAATGTCGGAAGCGGCTCGGCCAGCGGCCTGGACATGGGATCAGTATCTCGACTGGGAATCACGCCAGCCGATCCGTCACGAGCTGATCGACGGTCAGGTGTACGCCATGACCGGCGGCACCGCGGCGCATGACACCATCGGCAACAATCTCCGCTTTCTGCTGCGCACGCATCTGCACGGCAATCCCTGCCGCCCGCAGGGGCCGGACTTCAAGATCAAGGCCGGCCCCAACGGCCGCTATCCCGATGCGTTCATCGACTGCGGCCCGTTTGACCCGAATGCCCTGGTCGCCGCGGAGCCGGTGGCAGTGTTCGAAGTCCTCTCAAAGACAACCGAGTGGTTCGACCTTGCCCTCAAGCTGCGGGACTATGACGCTGTTCCCAGCATACGTTTTTATGCCGTGATCAGCCAGGACAAACCCAGGATCATCGTCTATACGCGGGACGAAAACCACCGGCTGGGGCCGCAGACCATTCATCTGACGGAAGGCCTGGATGCGGCGATCGAACTGCCGGACTTCAACATCACCCTGCCCGTGTCCGCCCTGTACGAAGGCCTCGCATTCGCACGCGATGCCGGCGCGCCAAGACCACCCTCCGCGTCCTCCGAACCTCCGCGCCCTCTGTGTTGAATCAAAACAAGAAACACCCGGCACAGCCCTCACCACTGGACCTAGCCAGACACACCCCCAGACAGCCACGAGCCCCGCTCACGCACCTGCACTATCCGCCGCGCCAATGATCCGCCCGCCATCATCCTGCACCAACAGCACCGCCCCTTGCGCCGGATCGATCCCTGACAGGCTGAACCGCCCCGGCTGCGCCGGCCGAGACCACAGCGCCCGCGCAACGCGCTGGTCACGCAGCCGCCGCCCCGCATTCTCCCCAGCGCCGACTGCAGTCACCTGTATCGGATCATATGCCACCACCAGCGCCGAGGCGCTGCCCGCGAACGCGCCGATCTCCACCGTCAGCGTCCCGCCGCTGCGCGCAACCGCAGCCGCAATCGGCAGCCGACCGCTCGCGTTGATCGCCGCCCGCACCGAGGCCCGATCCGACCCGACCACCATGCGCGCACCATTGACCACCAGGGCAGGGGTATAGACCTCCTCACCCAGCAGCCGCGCATACGCCCGCTGCCGCTCGGTGAACGCTCGGCTGGCAAATGGGTCATGCCAGCCCAGGTTGTTCCAGTAATCGACATGCCACGCCAGCGCGATCACCCCGGTCTCGCGCGACAATTCGCCCAGCAGCGCATCCGCCGGCGGGCAGGAGGAGCAGCCCTGCGAGGTGAACAGCTCCAGCACCACCGGCCCACCGGCCTCCGCCGCAGCGCCGCCGCTCCATCCCGCCGCCAAGGTAACCGCACCAGTGACCAGGGTTCGCCGCCGCATCGTCGCTTCTCCCTCATCCCGCCCTGGTAGGACCCGGCAACCGCGCCGGCGTTACACAAGCGGCCGCGCTCTCCCGCCGGCGCCAGGCCACCCCGATCGCGGTCGTCACGACGAATCCAGCGCCCGAGACGATGTCGATCGCCAGCAACGGCCCGGTGACGCTCGCTAGCGTGCCGACCAGCAGGATACCCATCGGTCCCATGCCGATGCACACCGTCAGCAGCCCCATGAGGCGCGAGCGGATATGAACCGGCGCGTGCAGCACAATCAGCGAGGTCTGCATGTTGGCGAACGCCGCCGACCCGAACCCGCCGGCCGCCAACAGCAGGCACGCCATCGGGAACGCCGGCGCCAGCGGCATGGCGAACACGCAGGCCAGATACAGCATCGATCCGCCCACCATCAGCACCCGCCCGCTGATCCGCGGCTCCCGGCTGGTCAGCGCCGCCCCGCCCAAGAACGCCCCGAACGACTCCGAGGCCGCCAGCACCCCGACCAGCGTGGCCGAGACGCCGAATACCTGCCGGCCCACCGGCGCAACCAGTGCCGAATACGGGAACCCTAGCAGGTTCATCGCAATCGTCACCGCCAGCACCCCGCCAATGACCACATCGGTGCGCACAAAACGTACCCCCTCGGTCAGCTCCCGCGGCACATTGCCCAGCACCAGCGGCCGCGCCGCCTGCCGGTGGCGCACGCCCGCCGCCAGGACCGTCGCCAGCGCATATACCATCGCCGAGAACCCGAACGACCCCGCCAGCCCGAGATGCTGGTAGATCACCCCCGCGCCGAACGGCCCGATCATCCGGGTGAAGGAGTTGGTCATCGTGTCCAGCGCCAGCGCGCGGGACACCAGCCGCCCCTCCACACACTCCCCCACCATGCGCCGGCGGGTCGCCATCTCAGTCGACCACACGACACCAGCCACCAGCGCCGCCACCGTGACGTGCCAGGGCCGAGCGAGCCCCGCCCAGGCGAGCAGGGCAACCGAGCCCGAGGCCGCGCAGGTCAGCGCCTGCCCGAACACCAGCACGCGCTTGCGGTCCACCGCTTCGGTCACCACGCCCGCAAACGCCCCAAGCAGGAGCATCGGCAACGTCCGCGCCGCCGACACCACCGCCACCGCAAAGCCCGATCCGGTCATGTCGAGCGTGAACAGCGCCGCCGACAACACCTCATACCAACGCATCGTATTGACGCAGCCGCCGATCGCCCACAGGCGCAGGAAGGCCGAGGAAGACAGCAGTGCCCGCAGCCCACCGCCGGTCATGGAACCCGTCATCGGTCGCCCGCCACCTCAGTGCGGCTGGTCCGGGACCATCCGGGCACACGTTGAACAACAGGCACTCGGAGCCCAGGCAGGCGATCGCATGGCGGTTCCCTTGTTCTTCCAATCTGACCGGAGCAGCCCCATCCTCATGCCGCCCCTGCGGCAGGAGCTTGCAGGAAGTCCGTCCCGCGCGCCAGACCGAGGGCCCGCCGACCCGGTAAGCGCCAGTACCCGACAGCGGAAAACGTCTTCGACGATCACATCAACGTTGACACATGCAGAGTTCTTTGCGCCGCGACGCATACAATGATACGACGAAATCATGTTCAGGCGTATGACCCATTGCGGCTCGACCATGCTTATGGCCCCGATTTGCGGGGCACGGGGTCGCGCGCGCTTTAGCTGAGATAATCGGCAGCCGCCAACACCCCGAAGGTCAACCACCGGACGGGGCATCTCCAGACATACAAGCTCCGTCCACCGGCACCTCGTTCTGGCGAGCTTCCGATGCTACGGCGTCCCTTCGTTTCCAAACAGCACGCGCTGGTTCCAGCCAGCCCCCCGGCTCGGCGCTGGGGATGGTCGGCCTCGGCCCCGAATGCGCGGTGGCGCGCCGTTTGGCCAATCCGGCCCAAGGCAACAACGCCGCCCGTCACCCGCCTGCTGACCGCAGTCCACGCCGATATGGTCGGCTACAGCCGCCTGTTTCAGCAGGATGATGCCGGAACCGTGGCTCGGCTGACGGCCCTGCACTGGGAGCGGTTCGTACCCGCGATCAGCCACTTCAAGGGCCAATTGGTGCAGACCGGCGGCGATTCGTTACTTGCCCTGTTCGACAGCGTGGCCCAGGCCGTGCGCTGCGCCGTCGCCCTGCAATGCGACATCGCGAGCGACAACGGCCGCCGCCCCGCCGACCACCCGCTGCAACTCCGCATCGGCGTCGACCTGGGCGACGTCATCATGGACGGCCTCAACTTCCACGGCGATGGCGTCATCATCGCAACGCGTCTGCAGGCGGTCTGCCCACCGGGCGGCGTCTGCGTATCGCGCGCGGTGTACGAACGCGGCGGAGAACGGCTCGGACTCGCCACCCACCCGCTCGGCACGCTGGCGCTGAAGCACGTCGCGCACCCCGTCGAAGCCTTCGTGCTCTGGCCGCCGCATGAGTGGCCACCCGCGAAAACGACCCGAACGGAGGCATGGGAGTCCCTGCCCGGGCAGACGATCGCATGAGCGTTCCGTCGTCACACCAACCGTCGCTGCCATCGAGGTACGCACCGTGCTGCGTCGTCACGGTCGGCGAAGGCCCCATAGGCATTAGCGCTAAGGTAGCACGCGCCCTGTGGTGGTT
>DASQVN010000487.1:0-2917 GCA_035640755.1 Rhodopila sp. | reverse complement strand
GCGCTGGGTCACGCCGTATGGGGCGACGCGCAGGCGCGCCATCCGCCGCTGCACCTCGGCTTCGCCGTCGGCGAGGCGGCCGAACTGGCCGGTGGCGACCTGGGCGCGCAGGAGTTCCTCCATCGGCAGGCCGACGCGCAGGATTTCGGGCGGGATGCCGGCGATCTCGGGGAAGCGGGCGTTCCATTCGACGAGGCGGAGATCGGCATCGATCATCGAGACGCCATCGATCATCCCGCCGAGGGTGGCTTCCAGGCGTTCGGCCTTGGCTGCGGCCTCGGCTCGGGCGGCTTCGAGCTCTGCGCCGGAGGCGGCGAGCGCAGCGCGGTCCGCGGCGATCCGTGCGTCGCGCCGGCGGGCGCGGTGGGCGCCGGCCGCGAGCAGGGCGGCGAGGCTGAACAGCAGCACGGTGAGGGATGCGGCGAGCAGCAGGGCCTGGCGGCGCCAGCGGATGGCCGGCGCCATCGCCTCCTGGTCCTGCATTGCGACGACGACGGCGAGATCGTAGCCGGGGATGGCGTGGAACACGTGGATACGCCGTACGGCATCGACGGGCGAGGTGCCGGTCCAGGGCACAGCCCAACTGCGCCGCATGGTGCGGAACATCGGCGTATCGGCGATGCTGATGTCGGAGCCGAGGCTGGGGGTGCCGGCGATGGCCGAGCCGAGTGCGGCGCGCAGGTGGCCGTCGTCGGTGCCGACCAGGGCGGCGAAGCCCTGGGTGCCGAGGGCGAGCTGGCCGAACGCGTCGAGCACAACGGCCACGGGGAGGCCGGTGCTGATCACGCCGGCGAACGTGCCGTCGGCGGTGCGCAGGGCGCGGGCGATGTTCATGTGTCGTGGGCGGATGATGCTGTCGGCCACGGCCGGGCCGATTTAGGGCCGGTCATCCGGTGCGGAGGCGTCCGAGAGGGCACGGAAGCAGTCCATCCCGGCGACGTTCTGGCCGGTGATGCCCGCGAGCGTGGCCTGCCGCACCAGCCCGTTCCGGTCGGCCAGGAACACCGTCTCGGCGCGCGCATCCGGTATGCCGGTCTGATGCTGCCAGTATGCGATGTCGAAGCGTGCCGGGTCGGTCTGCCAGGCTGCGGCCATGAATCGGAGCTGCTGGTCGAGAGCCTGGATCTGCCCGCTGAGGCCTGCGGCGAGTCCGGCTGCCTCACCCTCGAGCGCCGCGGCGGCGCGGGCGGCGGTATCGGCCTCCATGGCGCGGATGCTCTGCAGCACGCCGCCCCAGGTCAGCCCGGAAAGGGCGGCGGCGATGGCGAGTGCCGTCAGGGAGAGGAGGGTGTGCTTGTCGGGCTTCATGCAGGGCCGGCCGCGGGTTGCACGCAGGCGGCGGGCCCGCACACGGCATCGTAAGCCCGCGTGGCGTTCCTAGCCTGCGGGGCGCGGCGGGCGCAACGATGTTCTCATGGCGGAATGTGTCAGGCTGTGCAACGGGGTTGCCGGGCGGGGGTGTCGGGCGCGGCTTGCCCTGTCGGTGCCGTGGTGCGATTGTCCGGCCGTTTTACGTGTTTTTACGCGGGCCGGCGGATCGGCCGCGCAACCGCCTGCATGAGGACAGAATGGCAAAGATCAAGGTCAAGACTCCGGTCGTCGAGCTGGACGGGGACGAGATGACCCGCATCATCTGGGGCTTCATCAAGGACAAGCTGATCCTCCCCTATCTCGATATCGACCTGAAATATTATGACCTTGGGATCGAGTACCGCGACGAGACGGACGACCAGGTGACGGTCGATGCGGCGCATGCCATCGCCAAGTACGGTGTCGGCGTGAAGTGTGCCACCATCACGCCGGATGAGGCGCGGGTGAAGGAGTTCAACCTGAAGCGGATGTACCGCAGCCCGAACGGCACGCTGCGCAACATCCTGGACGGCACGATCTTCCGCGAGCCGATCATCTGCCGGAACGTGCCGCGGCTGGTGCCGCACTGGACGCAGCCGATCGTCATCGGGCGGCACGCCTACGGCGACATCTATCGCGCGACCGAGATGAAGGTGCCCGGCGCCGGCACGGTCACGATCACCTATCAGCCGGCCGACGGCGGGCCGGCGCAGACGCTGGAGGTGCATGACTTCGATGCCGCGGGCGGGGTGGCGATGGCGATGCACAACACCCGCAAGTCGATCGAGGGGTTTGCGCGCGCCAGCTTCAACTACGCGCTGATGCGGGGCTGGCCGCTGTATTTCTCCACCAAGAACACGATTCTGAAGTCCTATGATGGTTTCTTCATGGATATCTTCCAGACGATCTACCAGAACGAGTTCAAGGCGGAGTTCGACAAGCGCGGCCTGACCTATGAGCACCGGCTGATCGACGACATGGTGGCGTGTGCGCTGAAGTGGAACGGCGCCTATGTCTGGGCGTGCAAGAACTACGACGGCGACGTGCAGTCCGACACGGTGGCGCAGGGCTTCGGCTCACTCGGCCTGATGACGTCGGTGCTGCTGAGCCCGGACGGCACGAAGGTGGAGGCCGAGGCGGCGCATGGCACGGTCACCCGGCACTACCGGCAGCACCAGCAGGGCAAGGAGACGTCGACCAACCCGATCGCGTCGATCTTCGCCTGGACCCGGGGTCTGGCCCACCGCGGCAAGCTCGACGGCACCCCCGAGGTCACGCAGTTCGCCGAGACCCTCGAGCGGGTCTGCATCGAGACCGTCGAGAGCGGTCAGATGACCAAGGACCTCGCGCTGCTCATCGGACCCGACGCGCCCTGGCTGACGACCGAGGACTTCCTCGACGCGATCGACGCGAACCTCAAGCGGGCGATGGCCTGAGCTGCGCCTGGCTGGTGCCGTTTCTCCCCTTCGCGCCGCGACACGTCGTGCGAAGTGGCCGCCGCCACCCACGACATCGAGTTACAGGTAGGTAGCGTCCGGGTATCCGGTCGACGACGGCTGGTGCCATT
>DASQVN010000486.1:0-11500 GCA_035640755.1 Rhodopila sp. | reverse complement strand
AATGCTGGCTGAGCGCCGATTTGCTGCGCATCAAGGGCGAGCGCCTTTTGCTACGGGGCACCCAAGGCGCTGCGACGGAGGCCGAGGGTCACTTTCGGCAAGCGCTCGACTGGGCGCGCCGGCAAGGTGCGCTGTCCTTGGAGCTACGCGCCGCAACGAGCCTCGCCCGACTGCTGCGTGATCAGGGGCGTTCCGCTGATGCAGGCGCGCTCCTCCAGCCGGTCTACGACCGCTTCACTGAGGGATTCAACACGGCCGATCTTAAGGCGGCAAAAGCGCTTTTGGACGACTCTTGGGAGCGGACGTGATGGGTTGGCGGAGAACGGCAATTTTCGGTGGATGCCCTTGTAGCCGCAAATGTCCGCTTTGGTCGAAACTTGCCGCTTGGTGAACGAACGGCAGCATTTCTCGTCCTCCGCCCGAAACCTGCCAGTCGGGTTTCGGCCGAATTCAGACGCGCCCAGACAGCCTCAAAGGTCACCTTTGGGTCGAAACTCACCCTCGGCAGAAAGCCTCACCCCGGGGGGCCAAACGGTACTGGTAGCCGCCATGCAACTGGTCAAAACCTCCGTGCAAATGCAGTCGGCCGATTTGGAGAACCCGGTGCTGGGAAAACCCGGTGCCGGCACCGGCACCAAGCGTTTGCGTGGACGCACCACGTTCCCGTCCCGCCCGCTTTGGTCTAGGCTGCCCGCCACACCACAATCCGGGAGGGAACAATGGATTTCCATGGCAAGGTCGCGCTGATCACCGGCGGCGGCAACGGCATCGGGCGCGCGGCGGCGATCGGGTTCGCGCAGCGCGGCGCCAAGGTGGTGGTGGTCGACCGCGACCAGGCGGCCGGTGAGGCAACCATGGGCATCCTGCGCCAGCAGGGCGGGGATGCACTGTTCGTGCCCGCGGACGTGACGAAATCGGCCGACGTACAGAACTACGTGGAGCGGGCACTGGGCAAATACGGCGCGATCGACTGCTTCCACAACAATGCCGGCATCGAGGGCTCGGTCGCGCCGACGTATCAGTACGACGAGGAGATGTTCGACCGCGTCATGGCGGTCAATGTGCGGGGCGTGTTCCTCGGGCTGCGGCACGTGCTGCCGGTGATGCTGAAGCAGGGACGCGGCGCGGTGGTGAACACGGCCTCGGTCGCGGGGCTGGTGGCCTCGCCGGGGATGCCGGCCTATGTTGCCTCGAAGCATGCGGTGATCGGGCTGACCAAGACGGCGGCGGGCGAGGTGGCGCGGGCCGGCGTGCGGGTGAATGCGGTGTGCCCGGGACCGATCGATACGCGGATGATCCATTCGCTGGAATCGATGCTGAATCCGGGTGACCCGAACAGCGTCGGCACGCGCTACCAGTCGAACATCCCGCTCGGACGGTACGGCACGGCGGAGGAGATCGCGAACCTGGTGCTGTTCCTGTGCTCCGACCTCGCCTCCAACATCACCGGCGCACAATATGTTGCCGACGGCGGCCGCACCGCGACGGGCGGGGCCGTGACCAACAACCTGGTGCGCTGATCATGCTGCTGGACGGCAAGCTCGCGCTGGTTACCGGCGGCGGCTCGGGCATTGGCGAGGGCATTGCCCACGCCATGGCCGAGAACGGGGCGCGGGTGATCGTGGCGGATGTGAACGCAGACGGGGCGGCGCGGGTGGCGGCCTCGATCGGCGGCGATGCGGCGCATTACGCGCTCGATGTGACCGACCGGGCGGCGTGCGATGCGCTGGCGGCGACGGTGCGGGCGCATATCGGGCCGGTTTCGGTGCTGGTGAACAATGCCGGGATCATCCGGCGCGGCAAGCTGGAAGCCCCGCGTGCGCGCGACGACTGGGACGCGACGCTGGCGGTCAACCTCGATGGACCGTTCAACATGGTCATCGCGTTCATGGATCAGTTGAAGGAGACCAGGGGCTCGGTCATCAACATCGGCTCGATCCAGTCCTTCGTAGCACTGCCGAACTCGGCGGCTTACACCACCTCGAAGGGCGGGGTGCGGGCGTTCACCAAGGCGCTGGCCATTGAGCTTTCGCCGCAGGGGGTGCGGGTCAACGCGATCGGGCCGGGGATGATCGCGACGCCGCTGAACGCCGCCGCCCGCCAGAATCCCGACTATATGCGGAACTTCACCAGCCGCATCCCGCTGGGGCGGCTGGGGGAGCCGGCGGATATCGCCGGGCCGGCGGTGTTCCTGGCCTCCGACCTCGCGCGCTATGTCACCGGGGTGACGCTGCCGGTGGATGGCGGCTTTCTGGCCTACTGAGCATGGTGCCGAAGATCGTCCACACCTCGGTGCTGGAGATGGCCTACCTGGAATACGGCCGGCCCGAGGGGCTGCCGGTGATCCTGCTACATGGCTGGCCGTCGGATGTGGGCGACTATGCCGAGGTCGCGTCCTCGCTCGGGCACTGCGGGTACCGGGTGCTGGTGCCGTGGCTGCGTGGCTTCGGGCCGACGCGGTTCCTGACCACGAAGACGCCGCGCAGCGGGCAGCAGGCGGCGCTGGGCGTCGATATACGGGACCTGATGGACGCGCTGGCGATCCCGAGCGCGGTGCTGGTCGGCTATGACTGGGGCGGGCGCGCCGCCTGCGTGGTGGCGGCGCTGTGGCCGGCGCGGGTGCGGGCGCTGGTGGCGATCACCGGCTACGGCATCCAGGATATCGTGGCGGCGCACCATCCGGGGCCGGCCGAGCAGGAGTGGCGCTACTGGTATCAATGGTATTTCCACACGCCGCGGGGCCGGGAAGGGCTGCAGCGCAACCGGCGAGAGATCGCGCGGCTGCTGTGGCAGCTCTGGTCGCCGAACTGGCGGTTCGATGACGCCACCTTCGCCGCGACGGCCGAGAGCTTCGACAACCCGGATTTTGTCGCGGTGACGATCCACTCCTACTGCCACCGCTACGGCAACGCGCCGGGCGACCCGGCGTATGATGACATCGAGGCGGCGCTGGCGAAGCATCCGCCGATCAAGGTGCCGACGATCGTTCTGCATGGCGAGGCGGACGGGGTGGGTCCGCCCGCCAGCTCCGTCTTGCGCGACCGGATGTTCACCAGGCTCGTTGAACGCATCCATATCCCGCAGGCCGGGCATTTCCTGTCGCGGGAGAACCCGCGGGACGTGGCGGCGGCGGTGGTGCGGCTGGCGGGGTCGTCGGTGTAGATCACTGACGTAATTGGTATAGATTAACGGTGCCGGAGAATGCCCAATGCCGCTGCCGTTCACGACCGACGCCTATGTCTCACGCGAGGAGTACTACCGCTGGGCGGAAATCCAGCCGCACGTCCGCTGCGAGCGGATTGACGGGCGGGTCGTCGCGATGCCGCCGGAACGTGGTGCGCATCTGCGCGTCAAGGCCGCGGTCTGGGTGGCGTTGCGGGACGCCATCCGTGCCGCCGGGGTCGATTGCCAGGCCCTGCCGGATGGGGCGACAGTGCCGAGTGGGGACAGCGACTATGAGCCGGATGCGCTGGTCAACTGCGGTCCGCCGATGGCCGATGACGCCCTGGTTGCACCCAACCCCGTCATTGTGGTCGAGGTCCTGTCGCCGACCACGCACGGCATCGACACTGGGGGCATCGACACTGGGGGCATCGACACTGGGGGCATCGACACTGGGGCGAAGCTGAGCGGGTATTTTGCCGTGCCCTCGATCCGGCATTACCTGATCGTGCATCCGACGAAGCGGCTCGTCGTGCATCATCGCCGATCGGATGGCGGGGCGAGCCGTATCGATACCGTCATTGTCAGCCGGGTCGAGATCGGGCTCGATCCGCCGGGTCTGACGATCGACGTGGCACAATTCTACGGATAGCCGCGCATCCGCTGGTGTGCCGCGGCGGTGCGCACGAGGTCGAAGAAGGAAAGGCGCCGATGAACATCATCCCAAGCGGTCAGACGCTGGGGGCCCGGATCGAGGAGATCGATCTGCGCGAGCCCCTGTCCGATGCCGATTTCCGCACCCTCCTGCGCGCACTCGGTCAGCATGGCGTGCTGTGCTTTCCGAACCAGACCTGCGACACGCCGGCGTTCGCTGCGTTCGCCCGCCGGTTCGGCGACCTGGAGGTGAACGTCGCCAACCTGTTCCATGAGCCGGGCTTCCCCGAAATCATGATCCTGTCCAACATGGCCGGGCCGGACGGCAGGCCGCTTGGCCTGAACGACGCGGGGCAGGGCTGGCACACCGACATGTCCTACAGCGAGGACATCGCGCTGGCGAACGTGCTGCATGCCCAGGTGGTGCCGGTGCGCAACGGCAAGTCCGTCGGCGAAACGCAGTTCCGCAACATGCACGCCGCGTATGAGGAGCTGCCGGAGGAGATCAAGCAGAAGATCGAGGGCCGCACCGCGATCCACGACTTCGAGAAGTTCTGGGAGGAGATGCGCAAGCGCCCCGGCTCCCGCCGAGCGCCGCTGAGTGATGAGCAGCGGCGGCGGAAGCCGCCGGTGTCGCAGCCGCTGGTGCGGGTGCATCCGCTGACCGGACGCAAGGTGCTGTACGCCAACCCCGGCTACACCATGTACATCGAGGACATGGACCCGCAGGAGAGCGGGGCGCTGCTGGACTACCTGTTCCGCCACCAGGAGCGGGCGGACTTCCTGTATGCGCACCGCTGGGCCGTGGGTGATGTGCTGATGTGGGACAATATCGGCACGGTGCACAACGCCGTCGCCGACTACCTGCCGAATGAGCCGCGGTATATGCGGCGTGCGCAGGTGATGGCGACGCTGGATTATCCCGCGCTGGTTGCCTGAGCCGATGTCGGTGTTCACCGGCAAGCGGATCGTCGTCACCGGCGGGGCAGGGGGCATTGGGGTTGCGACGGTGCGCGCCTTCATGGAGCAGGGCGGGCACGTCATCATGTGCGACCGGGATGAGGCCGCGCTGCACCGGGCACGGGACCTGCTTGGCCCCTCGCGCCTCGGGCTGTTCGTTTCCGCACTGGAAACACCGGCCGAGTGCGCCAAGGTGATCGAGGCGGCCGGCGCGCCGGTCCATGCGCTGGTGCACCTCGCGGGGCTGTTCGAGCGGGATGCGCTCGACCCTGGGGATCACGGCGTGTGGAACCGGGCGATCGCGGCCAACCTGACGACGGCGTATGACATGGCGGTGGCTTTCTCCACCCGCTACGACAAGCGGGAGCCGGCGCGGATCGTGCTGACCAGCTCGGTTGCCTATCGGCGGGGCAGCCCGGACTATGCGCCCTATGCCGCGGCGAAGGGTGGGATCGCCGGGCTGACCCGGGCGCTGTCGCGCAAGCTGGCGCCGGAGGTGCTGGTGAACGCCATCGCGCCAGGGGTGATCGAGACGAGGATGGCCGAACCGGTGATTGCGGCCCGGGGCGAGGCGTATCGGCGGGAGATCCCGCTGCAGCGGTTCGGCCGGCCGGCGGAAGTGGCGTCGGTGATCCGGTTCCTGTGCTCCCCGGATGCGTCCTACATCACGGGGCAGACGATCACGGTGGATGGCGGGATGACGAACGCGTAGGCTGATCCGAGCGCGTGGGTCACGGGTTCGGTCCTGCGGGCAGCACGTCAAAAGGGGTCGTGCGGACAGCACGCCCCAGAGTGTCAGCGGGCAGCACGCGTGACGGGGTCGCCGCGACCGATCACGGCGGATAAACGGGACCGGAGGCAACCGGCCCGGTTCGGGGAGGAATGCACGCATGCCAGGGGCCGGTTCGTCCGCCGTCGAGCAGAAGCTGGAAAACCAGAAGGTGGGGCCGCTGCAATGGCGCGTCGCATTCCTGTGCACGCTGGCGCAGATGTTCGACGGCTACGACATCGGCGCGATCGGCATGGCGGCGCCGGCGCTGCGGGTTGCCTGGCACCTGCCCGCACCGGCTTTTGCCAATACCTTTGTCATGTCCAGCGTCGGCATCATGGCCGGTGCCTTGATCTCGGGTCCCGCAGGGGACCGGCTGGGGCGCAAGCCGGTGCTGGTGGCGAGCCTGGGGTTCCTGGCGGCCGCGTCACTGGGCTGCGCGTTCGCCACGTCGGTGCCCGAACTCGTGGTACTGCGCTTCTTCACGGGGATCGGCATCGGCGGGATCATGCCGGCGACCGTGGCGCTGACCTCGGACTACCTGCCCGAGCGGCTGCGCGCGGCGGTCATCATGGTGATCTTCACCGGCAACCCCCTCGGCGGGTTCCTCGGCGGGCAGGTCATCGCACAGCTGCTGCCGATCTATGGCTGGACGATGATCTTCTGGCTGGGCGGGCTGCTGCCGCTGGCGTTGATTCCGGTGGTCCTGCTCTGGCTGCCGGAATCCCCGCGCTTCCTGCTCGCGCGCGGGCGCTTCACCGCGCGGACCGAGCGGCTGCTGCGGCGGCTGGATATCGAGCCGGCCAGGATGCGCCAGGTGGTGGACGTGGCGACCACGAACCCGGTGGCCGGGCTGTTCCGCGACGGCATGGCGGTCACGACGGTGCTGGTCTGGATGCTGTATTTCGCCAATCTGCTCAGCCTCTACATGATCACCTATTGGCTGCCATCGGTGCTGAACCTGACCGGGCTGGCGCCGGCCGATGCGGTGTTCGCCGCCAGCCTGATGTCCGCCGGTCCGCTGATCAGCGTGTTCGCGATGGCGCCGCTGTCCCGCCGCTACGGGGTCGAGGTGGTGCTGACCGTGATGCTCGCGTGCGGGATCGTGGTGATCGCGGCGGTCGGGTTGGCGAACCTGCCGTATCTGCTGCTGCTGGCCGCCATCTTCCTGATCGGGTGCTGCGTGATCGGCAGCATGACCGGGATCAACGGCATGACGGCGGCGCTGTATCCTGCGCGTGTGCGCACGACCGGGATGGGCTGGGCGCTGGGCATCGGCCGCCTGGGCGGCATCGGCGGCCCCTGGCTGGGCGGCGTGCTGCTCGGCATGGGCTGGCCGCCGCGGCAGATCTTCCTGTGCACCTGCGTCACGGCGGCGGTCGCCACGACGTGCGTCGCGATGCTGGGGCTGCGGGCGCGGCGGCAGAAGCTGGCTGGGCTGCTGCGCGAAGCGTAGCCTGCGGTCGGGTGAGCCGGACCGGTCAGCAACTGCCGATCGCGCGCCGGGACAGCGAACGCGCGGTCAGCTGCGCGGCATGAGCGGCGGTTCCCGCACATAGCCCTCGGCGATCCCGCGCGCGGTCCGGCGCAACAGGACCTTGTCGGCCTCCGCATCCTCGGCGGCCGGCAGGCGTACCACCGTGTCGTTGCAGAAGGTCGGGATCATCGCGCCGTTGCGCGACAGCCCGACCAACGGGCCGCCGTCCTGCACCGCCCGGATGCCCTGGCGGACGAGCTTGCGGAACATGGTCACGCCGCGGTCGGTCGCGGCCAGATGTTCGAGCGCGTGCACCGCGATGGGCCGCTGCGAGACCTGGGCCTCGAAGTCGCCGGGGCGGCGCTGGCTCTCCTCATACGTCTCCATCGCGAGCTGGCCGGGCAGCATGACGCCACGGTCGCCCCACCATGCCGGTTCGCTCTCCGCGCCGCTGATATGCCGCAGTTCGATGAACATGGTGCTGGTGTCGTCGATCGGCACGATCCAGCGGCTCATCATCGGGCCGCTGAAGCCGTGCGGGCGGCTGCCATCCTCCCAGATCGGCGCGACCTGCTGGAGGTTGGGCATGACGTTCTCCACCATGCGCGCCCAGAGATTGTCGCCCACCCGCCGCGTCGCGACATAGATGCAGCCGGATGGCGTCTCGAGGAAATCGAGTTCCGGCAGCACGCCGAACGCTTCGGTGAACACCGCGCCGCTGACGATCGTGTGGAGAAAGGCCGTGTGCGCCGGGTCCATCGTGTTTTCGAGGATCTGCAGCCAGTTGCACGGGTAGACGTATTTCCGCCCGGGGATGACGCGGACGCCGTTGACGCGACCATTGGGTCGTTCCGCCAGGCTGTCGTAGTTCGGGAACGGCGGCATCGCCTCGGGCGGGCCCATGTAGGCGAAGACGATGCCGTGCGCCTCGTGCGTCGGGTAGGCGCCGTGGCACAGCCGGTCCTTGAGCGTGCTGTCGGCTGGCTCGCCGGGGGTTTCGAGGATGGTGCCGTCCACGTCGAACAGCCAGCCGTGATAGCAGCAGCGGATTCCCTTGGCACCGACCAGCCCGAATTCGAGCGAGGTGCCGCGGTGCGGGCAATGCAACTCCAGCAGGCCGACGGCGCCACTCTGGTCACGGAACACGACCAGTTCCTCGCCGAGGATTTTCACCCGGTGCGGCAGGTCCTTCAGCTCGTCGGCATAGCAGACCGGTTGCCAGAAGCGGCGGAAATACTCGCCGCATGGCGTGTGCGGTCCGACATGGGTGAGGTCGGCATCTTCCGCGGGCACATCGCGGTGATAATACCCGCCGAAACGTGTCTTCAGGAACGGAGCCCGAGCAGCCATCGGCGCGTCTCCCGATACTGGTGGCCATACTGGTGGTCTGAGGTGGTGGTCTCGTCAGCGGCAGTTATGGTGGGCAGGCTGGTGAGGCGATGTCGCGACGGCAGGGCGCCGCGGCCGATCAGAACGACGTCCAACGGTTCCGGGACATCCTGCGTTCGATCAGCATATCCGCGTCGCTCAGCGCCTGCACCATGAATCATGCGGCGGGGCACAGGCCTTGGCGGGCGCATTAGGAGTAAGCACCGCTCCGGTGCGACGGGGATGGCTGCGGCGGCAACACTTAGCGGGCGCGTGGACGCCCAGGGAGGTCACGATGACTGCAACTCGCCTGGAGGGAATTCGGGCATGCGTTTTCGATGCGTACGGTACGTTGTTCGATTTCACGTCTGCGGCAGCGCGCTGCCGCGACCTGCTCGGCGACAAGCTTGACCGGCTGAACACACTTTGGCGCGACAAGCAGCTTCAATACACTTGGCTGAGGGGTCTTCAGGGCCGGCACGCGGATTTCTGGCAGGTTACCGGCGATGCGCTCGATTTCACGCTGGCGGCGCTCGGCATCGACAATGCCGACCTGCGCCGCCGGCTGATGGATCTGTATCTGACCCTTGACGCCTTTGCCGAGGTGCCGGCAATGCTCGATCGCCTGAAGGCCGCCGGCTTCAAGACGGCGATCCTGTCGAACGGCTCACCCGCCATGCTCGAGGCGGCGGTCCAGCATGCGAGGATCAGCCATCTTCTCGACGCCGTTCTGTCGGTCGAAGAGGTGGGCGTCTATAAGCCCCATCCAAAGGTGTATCAGCTTGCGGCGGATCGGCTCGCGATTGAGCCGAGCGCAATCTCCTTCCAGTCATCGAACGCCTGGGACGCTCATGCGGCTTCCGCTTTCGGGATGCGTGTCGTGTGGTGCAACCGCACTGCTCAGCGCCCGGAGCACTTGCCGGGCGAACCCGACCATGAAGTGCGATCCCTCGCAGAGCTGCCCGCGCTGGTGTCCGGGGCCGGACATTCATAAAGCGGCTGATCTCAGCATGACGAACCTCCGAACCAGGACATTAGTGGCTCCGCCTCAGCGCCCGGTCCAGACGCTCGGGTCGATCTGCACCCGGCCGGCCTGGATCAGCACCTTGCCCTGGCGGCGTTCCTCGCGCTCCTCGGACAGGCGCATGGCGTTCAGCGGCAACAGCACGGCGAACGCGCTCATCAGGCCGCCAGGGATCCAGAAGATGATGCCGCCGAGACGCTGGTCGAGCATCGGCGAAATCCAGGGCGCGAGCCGGCCGCACAGGTCGTAGAACCCATAGTAGGAATGTTGCGTGAAGGTGATGTAGCCGCCGATCGGCATCACGGGCAGCATGACCAGGAAGGCCAGGGCGACGCGGGTGAGATAGGAGATCCCGGCCTCGGCGCGGGGGCGTGGGTCGAGCACCAGGCACCAGAACAGCACGCCGTCGACCGCCATGATGATGTTCATGGCATCGAAGGCCCGCCAGTCCAGCATGATGCGGAACATCAGCGCGGGGATCACCTGCGCGACCAGCAGGCCGATGAACAGCAGCGCCGCGATGACGGGCTGCTGCACGATGCGGCACACCGCGCGGACCGGGCGCGATTGCACGATGCGGCGCGCCGGCCTGGGCATGCCGCGCATCAGGGCGGCGCCGGGCCAGGACAGCGCGATCAGGAACGGGCCGAGGTCGTGCAGCACGAGCTGCTGCGCCTGCGTCGCCATGAACAGATGCAGTGCGAGATTCGTCAGCTCGGTCTGCACCACGGCGTACATGCCGATCACACCGAGGCCGTAGGCGGCCTGGCGCCACACCGCCGGCCGCTCGGCCGGGGGCATGCGGGCGACGCCGGTGCCGTACCACAGCAGGGCCAGCACGGTGCCGAGGTATTCGGCCCAGGAGAACTGCCATGGCGCCCAGGCCGGCATGTCGGCGGGATAGGCGGCGGAGAGCCAGGACAGCGCGGCGCCGGCCAGGATGATGGTGCCGAGGATGAATGGTTCGCGCAGGCGGGAGGGGCCTGCGTGCAAGGCCGAACCGGTGGCTGTGTCGGACATGCGGGTTGAGATAGCCGGACTGGCGGGCGCGTCAAGCGGAACGGGCCGCCAGGCGGTATCAGGCCGACACGCGCCGTCCGGCGCGGCGTCCGGCCAGCAGGCAGACGCCGACCACGCCGGCCGTCAGCACGGCCCCGGCGGCAGAACGCTCGATGGAGGAACGCCAGCCGCCGGTCGCGGCATCGGCCCTCGGCTGCGGGTGGAACAGGTTGCCGCTGGTGATCGGTTCGGCGCTGGCCTGGTGAAGATAGGCGCTGATGACGTTGAACATCGCCCAGCGGGTGAGCCGGGGCGCAACCGTGTAGCCCAGCCGAGCGAGCGTGGCGACAGCGCCGACTGTAATGGCGTCGCGCGGCTGGGTGGCGGCATGGATCATCGCCTGGGCCACCCGCTCGGGCGCATATACGGGCGGCGCAGGCTTGAGCTGCCGGCCGGTGTAGTTGGCGCCGTGCTGCACGCCCGGCGTATCGATGAACGAGGGGACAATGTCGCACACGTGAATGCCGGGCCAGCCCTGCAGCTCGGCCCGCAGCGCGTCCGACAGCCCGCGCAGCCCGAACTTGCTGGCACTGTAGGAGGCGGCGAACGGCGCCGGCACCCAGCCGCCGAAACTGATATTGTTGATCAGCACGCCCGAGTGCTGGCGCATGAACACCGGCAGGGCGGCATGTGCGCCGTGCAGGTAGCCCAGCAGGTTGACCTGGATCACGCGATCATGGGCCTCGACCGGCACCTGGGTGAACGCGCCGACGGCGCCGACGCCGGCATTGTTGATCCAGACGTCGATGCGGCGGAAGCGGGTCTCGGCCGTGTCGGCCAGCCGCTCCACGGCGCCGGGATCGCCGACGTCGGTCGGCACGGCGATCGCGTCCGGCGCGCCGGCGGCGCGGCATTCCTCGCCGAGCGCGTCCAGCAGCTCGCCCCGGCGGGCGGCGAGGGCGAGGCGGGCGCCGCGGCGGGCGAAGGCCAGGGCGGCGGCGCGGCCGATGCCGCTGGAGGCGCCGGTGATCACCACCGTCCGGCCGGCCAGCTCGCGGCTCTGCTCGGGCGCGATCAGCCAGGCGAG
>DASQVN010000485.1:0-4392 GCA_035640755.1 Rhodopila sp. | reverse complement strand
TGCGGCACCGCCAGTGCGGGGGTAGCCGGCGATCGCCGCGTCGGGCCCGGGGACACGAGCCCGGTCGTGACGGCGACACGCGGACTGTGCGGAACGGTCATTGTGATGGGCGCCACGATACGGGGCGGGTCGTTTCATGCGGGTTTCACAGGCGCGCGCAGGCTGCGCCCGTGCGCGGACGCTGCGCGCGTCCTGGCCGGTCCTGCGGGCCGCCGGTCTCAGTTGCCTTCGGTGGCGGAGAAGGGGTTGGGTCCCTGCAGCGGCTGCGGTGTCTGCGAGACGGTGCAGGCACCACCCTTGCGGGTGGCCTCGTGGCTGCAGGAGGTGAAGTCGGTATAGGAGCAGTCGGCGATGCCGCCGGCGGTCACCACGCAGTATTTGCCGAAGCCGGAGATCACGCGGAGGGCGCTCGGGTTGGCTTCGCACTCGCCGTTCTGGCGGGTTGCCTCACGCTGGCACTGCTGCGGGTCGTCGTAGATGCACTGCGGCGGGATGACCTGGTTGCGCAGGCAGTAGGTCGCCGCGAAGGCCGGTTGCACAACCATGCCCGCCAGCAGAATCGCGAGGTGGGTCTTCAAGGCAATATGTCGCATGATCACACCTGTGGAGAGTAGGGAAGCCGGCGGCGCTGCGTCGCGGAACCTGGGTGGGGGAGAGTCGGGCACGGGAGATCCGGGCCGGGCGGAGCTGGGCGGAGCGGAGCTGGGCCGGGAGGGCGGGGGCGGGCCGGGCGCACGCCGCATGTTGCGGCCCGGCGGGCAGCCGTGCCTGTCGGCGTTTCCCGGGCTGGGATGGGCCGAGCGCCGGGATCTGTCGGACTGGTCACACAGGATTGCCGGCAGCGGCATTGATGCGATTCTCGACCTTTCGGCGCGGCCCTGGCGGGTGACCGGGGCGGCGGCCGTGATCGGGGTGTTCGAGACGGCGAAGCCGCTGGCGACCTGGATCATCCTGCATCTGGCAGGGGAATGGTTGCTGCTGCGCCCGGCGGACGGGTTCATCTCGCCGCCGTCGGCGACGCTGCGCGACGTGCTGGGTCGGATCGAGCCGCCGGGAACCATCCTGGATGAGAGGGGAGGGTGGCGCTGAACGTCAGCCATGGGCTGCCTGGGGGGCTGCCTGGGGGCTGGATTGGGGGGCGGGCTGGGCGCGGCGCGCGATGGGGGGCGGCGCCAGGCCGCGCTTGAGGATGATGCCGTGGCGGTGCAGCATACGGTACAATGTAACCCGCGAAACGTTCAGCGCATCGGCGGTGGAGGTGACGTTCTCGCCCATGCGTTCGAGGGTGGCGAGCAGGATCGTGCGTTCCTCCGGCGAGCCGGGGCGGAGCGGGGTAACGGGAGGCGCCGCCGTGGCGAGCCGGGCGGCGGGTTGGTCGGGCGGCTGGCCGAGGCCCATCAGGTCGGCGAGCTGCACCACCGGGGTGTTGCCGACGACGACGGCGCGGCGGACGACCGACATCAGCTCGCGCACGTTGCCGGGCCAGTGGTGCCGGCGCAGCGCGGCCTCGGCGGCGCGGGCGAAGGCGCTGGCGTGGCGGCCGAAGTCGCGCTCTGCCTGGCGGAGGAAGTGGCGGGCGAGGGGCATGATGTCCTCGGGCCGGTCGCGCAGCGGCGGGATGGGGAGGGTGAGGACGTTGAGGCGGTAGTAGAGATCCTCGCGGAAGCGGCCCTCGGCGATGGCCTGGGCGAGTCGGACGTTGGTGGCGGAGACGATGCGGACGTCGAGCGCGATGGTTTCGCGCCCGCCGACGCGCCTGATCTGGCCCTCCTGGAGGAAACGCAGCAGGTGGCCCTGCAGGTCGATCGGCATGTCGCCGATCTCATCGAGGAAGAGGGTGCCGCCGTCGGCGTATTCGATCTGGCCGAGGCTGCGGGCGACGGCGCCGGTGAAGGCGCCTTTTTCGTAGCCGAACAGCTCGGAGGCGACGAGGCCGGCGGGGATGGCGGCGCAGTTCAGCGCGACGAACGGGCCGGCCGCGCGGCGGGAGCCGTCATGGATGGCGCGGGCGACGAGTTCCTTGCCGGTGCCGCTCTCGCCGGTGATCAGGACCGGCTCCTCGGTCTGTTCGAAGCGGTGCACCAGGGCTATGACCTGGTGCATGGCGGGGCTTTCGCTGACGATGACGGTGCGCGGGGCGGTGTGCGGCGGGGCGGGTGGGCCGGTGCGGGTTTCCACGGTTTCGTAGAGGCGGCCGAGCAGGGTCGGGTCCTCGGCCGCGCGGTCGAGTAGCAGGCGCGCGAGGCGGTGCGGCGGCACGCGGGCCAGGTCCTCAACGCTTACGCGCATGGCATGGGCACGTGACGCGGTGGATTGCGCAGGCCTGCGGGCATCCTGAAACAGTTCCATGACCTCTGACGCAGTGACACCGGATTCGTCTGGGCAGGTGTACCTGCAAAGATCGCACGGGCGGGATCACGAGCGCGTGGCGGGACATCATCAGAAAGGGAGCGAGACAATCACGTTCGCACTGCGGGCGAGGCGTGCGTGCAACACCGTAGAACAGTTGGAAGTGTGGCGATGCTGGGACGGGAACCTCGGCGGAAATGAAACTGTTGGGAGAGAGGGGGTGGAGTGCGTGCGGTTGGGGTGGGTGGATGGAGTGTGTGGCGGCGGTCGGTGCGTGGATGGCCGGGTCAAGCCCGGCCATGACGCAGAGGGTATGGCCGTGGCGGTGAAGGGCGGTAAAGGTGCGGCGGTGATTGATGCGCAGTGCTGGGGGGTCAGGCCGGTTCGGCCTGTTTCCTGGGCTCGTTCTTATGGGATTCGATCTGCTGGGCTTCGATCTTCTGGCGGGCGGTTTCGCGGCGGTGGTCGAACTTGGCGAGTCGGCGGTGGGGGTTGGGGTGGACGACGTTCTCCGGCTCGCCGGGGCGTTTCTGGGCGCCGGCCCAGCCGTGGGCGGCGATGTCGAAGATGATGTTCGAGAGGTCGGTGTGCTTGACCTCGTAGCCGTCGGGGTTGTTCGGGTCGCCCATGATCCAGGTGGCGCCGGCGCTGCGCGCCTGCTGGCCGCTGGCGATCACGTCATCGACCCAGAAGCCGATGTGGTGGAGGCCGACATAGTCGGCGCCCTTGCCCTGCGATGCCTCATCGGACTTGAAGTGGAGGATGGCCAGGTTGACCACGCCGTCGGTGAGGAAGACGCCCTCGGCCAGCGGGCCGTCGAGTTCGGTGACTTCCTCGAGGCCGAAGGTTTCCTTGTAGAATTCGGCGGTTTCCCAGGGGTCGGCGACGCTCAGGGCGACATGGCGCAGGTAGCCTTTGCTCTTGGTGGTCATGGTTCAGCCTCCCTTTCGTGGAACGTGTTGGAACGTGTCCGGGGGGACTCTGCCCCGCGATCGGAGGTGAGGGCAAGGTCATGGTCATGTGGCACCGGACCCAGCCTGTATCAGGGGGGCGACGTGTTCCGGCCGGAACCCCAGGCCGATGATCCGCGCGGGCAGGCGCTGGAGCGGGGGGACCAGATTGACCGCCCGCATCGGCCAGGGCGGACGCGCCGTTCCGGGACGCGCCGTTCCGGCCTGATCCAGCGCTCGGCCTATGATGCGGTTTTGGATCAGCACCTGCATGCGCTGCGTCATGGCGGTGGGCCATGCGCGGCGGCGCTGCACGGCCTGCAGGTCGGACGGCTCGATCCGCCCCTGGCGCAGCGGTGCGGCGATGATGTTGGCGGCGGCGACGGCGTCCTGGATGGCCAGATTGATCCCGACGCCGCCGACCGGCGACATGGCGTGCGCCGCGTCACCGATGAACAGCAGGCCGGGGCGTGACCACGCCGTCAGCCGGTTGATGGCGACGGTCAGGAGCTTGACGTCATCCCAGGACGCGATGGCGCCGACGCGGCCGGCGAGCGTGGGCTGCAGTTCGGCGATCTCGGCGCGGAAGGCCTCGATCCCCTTGGCGCGCCGCTGGTCCAGCGATCCCTTCGGGATGACGAAGCCGCACTGCCAGTGTTCGCCGCGGTTGATCTGGACCAGCAGCTTGCCGGCATCGAAGCGGCCGAAGGATTCGGCGCTGTCCTGCGGCTGGCGCGGGAGGCGGAACCACAGCACGTCGATCGGTGAGCCGATTGCGGTGACGTGCATGCCGGCCGCATCGCGCAGGGTGGAATGGCGGCCGTCGGCGGCCACGACGAGGCGGGCGCGGATCTCGGTCGGTCCGTCGGGGCCTCGGGCGCGGATGCCGGCGATGCGGGAGTCTTCCTGGATGAGCGTTTCCGCCTCGGTCTGCATCAGCAGGCGGAAGTGGGGGAGCTTCCGGCCGTGGTCGGCCAGGAAGTTCAGGAAATCCCATTGCGGCATGAAGGCGATGAAGCGGCAGCGGCCGGGCAGGTGGGTGAAGTCGGCGAGCCGGACGGTGTCGCCGCCGATGCTGGCGGAGAGGTGTTCG
>DASQVN010000484.1:0-2731 GCA_035640755.1 Rhodopila sp. | reverse complement strand
TAGCCGAAGCGGTGGGTGGAGGGGGCTTCGTGCGACACCAGGATGTCGAAGCGTTCGGGACCGAGGCGTGCGAAGTCCTCGGGGAAGATCGTATCCCGGTGCCACAGCGGCAGGCCGCCGCGCCAGTCCCGCTGCAGCTCGGCCTGGAACGCGGCGCGGGTGTGGAAGGCGGGCGGGCCTTCGTCGGGCTGCCAGACGCGGGGCTTGAACACCCCGGGCAGGCCGGCGATGCGCAGGCCGTTCACGCTGATCACGCAGAGGCCGAAATCGCCGGGACAGGCGGTCAGGTTGTCGTATTCGGCTTCGGTCTCGGTGTCGTGGTTGCCGAGGATCCAGCGCACGTCCCAGCCGGCGGCGATGGCGGGGGCGAGATGCTCGGTCAGCGGGCGGGTGCAGCCGCAGTCGCCGAGGAGAATCAGTGTGCCGGGCCGCAGGGCGGCGCAGGCGCGCAGGATCGAGGAGAAGTTGCCGTGCGGGTCGCCAGCGAACAGGACCGGTGCCGGATCAGGCAAGCGCGGCCTCGACCCAGCGCGCCCAGGCGAGGACGGCGCGGTCGTCACCGTGCCGGCCGACGATCTGAATGCCAAGCGGCAGGCCGTTGGGGCCGGTGCCGGCGGGGACGGTGACGCAGGGGACGCGCAGCGAGGTCCAGATGAGATTGAAGGCGGGGTCGCCGGTCCAGCCGATCCCCTTCGGCGCCTCGCCGGGTGCGGCGGGGGTGACGAGGACATCGAGATCCGTTATGGCGTCGGGGAAGGCGCGCTGCGCCGTTTCGAAGGCGGCGTAGGCATTGCGGAGCGCGGACTCGGGCTGGGCGAGGCCCCAGTCCATGCGCTCCCGCAGACCTTCGCTAAGCTGGTCGCGATGATGTGCCAGTTCCCAGCCCAGGGCGCGGGCGCTTTCGGCGTTCATGATGATGGGATGCGCCTCGACCAGCGCTGCGAAGGACTCGGGTAGCTCCCGGTCCGTGACGTTCGCGCCGGCCTGGCTGAGCGTGGTGGCGGCATGGGAGAGCAGGTGCTGGGTCTCGGGCGCGGCGGTGCCCCAGGTGGGGCTGCGGCAGATGCCGATACGGGGCGTCCGGCCGGGCCTGGTCTCGGGGTCGCCAAGGTCGCGGCCGGAGACGGCGGTGGTGAACAGGGCGCAGTCGGCGACGGTGCGGGCGATCACGCCGACCGTGTCGAGGCTGTCGGACATGATCTTCATGCCGATGCGGCTGATCGTGCCGTAGGTGGGCTTGTAGCCGACGACGCCGCAGAACGCGGCGGGGCGGATGACACTGCCCGCGGTCTGCGTGCCGTAGGCGAGCGGGAAGAATCCGGCCTTGACGCCGGCCGCAGACCCCGAGGAGGAGCCGCCCGGCGTATGCTCAGGGTTGACCGGATTGCGGGTTGGGCCGGGGTGGCGGGTAGCGAACTCCGTGGTGACGGTCTTGCCGATGACCACACCACCGGCGGCACGCGCCCAGGCGACGGGCGCGCTGTCCGCCCTTGGCTGGTAGGCGGCCCAGATCGGCGAGCCGTACTGGCTCGGCTGGTCGGCCGTGTCGAGCACGTCCTTGATGCCGATGGGGATACCGTGCAGGGGGCCGGGACGGGCGGATTGCGCCGCGGCACGGGCGAGTGCCGGATCGTGGTGCGCGAAGACGCGAAGCGCTGGCTCGCGGCGGGCGATCCGGTCGAGACAGGCCTCGGCCAGCGCCTCCGGCCGGAGGCTGCCTTCCTGCACAAGCCTGACGGCCTGCGCAGCGGTCAACTCGCAAGGATCACCATGGGTCATCGGCACGTACTCCGTTGCTCGACAGCGGCGTTGACAGTGTGAAGGCGGGAACGGTGTTGCGGTCAACCGGCGGCCGTGCGGATGAGCGGCATCAGACGGGCACCAGGCCGCCGAGGGAGAGCGGCGTGCCGGAGTGGAGGAAGGACACCTGGGCCGGCGATATGCGGGCGCCCAGGAAGTCGACGCCGTTGATCAGCGTGCCGCCCTGGCCGTCGGGCCGGATCGTCGGGTCGGCGGCGTTATAGAAGACGATTCGGGCGGTGCGGTCGTGGTCGAGGCCATAGACGTTGACCTTGGCGCCCTCAAGCTCACTGAATCGCAGGATGGTGCCGGAGCCGTTGTCGTAGATGGTCTGGTTTCCGCCGCCCCAGAAGCTTGCGACATCGCCGCTGCCGTAGATGAAGGTCAGGTCGTCATGGCTGCGGAACAACTGGAAGTCGACGGCGGACCTTGTCAGGACGAAGATGTCGTTGTTGCCCTGGTGGCCGTGCCAGTTGGCCGGATCGAACATCGTTTCGCCCGACGTGATGCCTGTACGCGTCGGCCGCACCAGGGTGGACACGACATCCTGGGCTGCCTGCAGTCCGGTCAGAAACGACATCTCCCTGCCCTCGGTTGTTCTTGGTAGTTCGGAGCAGAGCATACCATTGCACTGCAATAGTGGCCCACAATTCTGGCCTGAGCGGATCACAATGGGGTTACCGGCAGCGTCCCGCCGGACTTGAGCCAAAAAGATTCGCAGGGCCGGTGCAAACCAGGTTTGCGTATTCCGCAATAGAGCGGCGAGTCCTGGCAGGCGCGCGCGTGTACGTCCAGGAAGGTTTGTAAGTAAAAGAAACGGTCCAACTATCGCCATTCAAGACTGTTCTTCCGTGGACACAAGATGCGAAGCAGAGATACCCAGGCAAGCGTTGCCTGACTCCCTGCGGCGGCGCCCGTCTTGTGATAATAG
>DASQVN010000483.1:0-3280 GCA_035640755.1 Rhodopila sp. | reverse complement strand
CGGCAGGACACGCCCGGCCTGGATGCGGCCCTGGCGCGGGGCGACTTCACGCCGCTGATGGCGTAGTTGCGCACCAGGGTTCATGCAAAGGGCGCATTGTACGGGCTGAATGAACTGCTGACCCACGCCACCGGCAAGCCGCTCGATATCGCCGACTTCGAGACGCATCTGCGCGCCCGCTACCTCGGCGCGGGGTAGGCAGATGCCGCGTCAGCGCCCATTCTGCAGCGCGTGTGCACCGTCGTCGTCCTGGTCCGTCCCACCCACGTCGTCCTGGCCGCCAACCGGGATGAACGCATCGATCGTGCCTGGGACCCGCCGAACCGATGGTGGCCCGACCGCCCCGGCGTCATCGCCGGCCGCGACCGCACGGCCGGCGGTACGTGGATGGGCCTGAACCGTCATGGGGTCGCCGCCGCCGTCCTCAACCGACCCGGTACCCTCGGCCCTGCTGAGGGCAAACGGAGTCGCGGAGAGCTGCCGCTGCTCGCCCTTGACCACCCCACCGCCGCCTCGGCCACGGCCGCCATCGGCAGCCTCGACGCCGGCGTCTGGCGCGAATTCAACATGGTCATCGCCGACCGCACCGGCGCCTGGTTCGTGCGCGGCCTGGGCGCCAGCGCGCCGCAAGCCGAACCCCTGGAGCCCGGCGTCTCCATGATCACCGCCCACGACCCGAATGACCTCGACAGCCCCCGAACCGCCCGGCATTTGCCACGCCTCCGCGCCGCTGAACCGGCCGACCCGCTGGACTGGTCCGGCTGGCGCGCCATCCTGGCCGACCGCAGCGGCTCGCCGGCGCAGCAGATCAACGTCGTGCCCCGCGCCGGATTCGGCACGGTATGCTCCTCGTACGTCATCCTCGGCCCCGGCACCCCGCTCTGGCTGTTCGCGCCAGGACCGCCGCACGTCAATGATTTCCAGCCCGTCTTTTGTGGCGACGACAGCGCTGCTATATCCCCCGCGCCGCCACAGGCGGTGACCACCTGAGGGAAGCCGCGATGGCCCGCCGCCGACAGCTCTATGAGGGCAAAGCCAAAGTTCTGTTCGAGGGACCCGAACCCGGCACCCTGGTCCAGTACTTCAAGGACGACGCCACCGCCGGGAATGGCGCCAAGAAAGGCGTGATCACCGGCAAAGGCGTGCTGAACAACCGCATCAGCGAATACCTGATGCTCCGCCTGCATGAAATCGGCGTCCCGACGCATTTCATCCGCCGCCTGAACATGCGCGAGCAACTGATCCGGGAGGTCGAGATCATCCCGCTGGAGGTGGTCGTCCGCAACGTCGCCGCCGGCAGCCTCTCCACCCGGCTCGGCATCGCCGAGGGCACCCGCCTGCCCCGGTCCATCATCGAATACTACTACAAGAACGACGCTCTGCATGACCCGATGGTGAGTGAGGAGCACATCACCTGCTTCGGCTGGGCCAATACTGCGGACCTTGACGACATCGTCGCCCTGACCCTGCGCACCAACGACTTCCTGTCCGGCCTGCTGCTGGGCGTCGGCATCACCCTGGTCGATTTCAAGCTGGAATTCGGCCGCCTGTGGGAAAACGATGAGATGCGCATCATCCTGGCCGACGAGATCAGCCCGGACAATTGCCGTCTCTGGGACGTCAAGACCAACGAAAAGATGGACAAGGACCGCTTCCGCCGCGACCTCGGCCAGGTCGAGGAAGCGTATCAGGAGGTCGCCCGCCGCCTCGGCATCCTGCCCGAAGCCGGCATGCGCGACCTGAAGGGCCCGGAGTTGATGCAGTGAAGGCAACCGTCACCGTGATGCTGAAGACCGGCGTCCTCGACCCCCAGGGCAAGGCGATCGCCCACGCACTGGAAACGTTGGGCTTCACCGGCGTGCAGGACGTCCGCGCCGGCAAGGTGATCGAACTGGAGCTGGCCGAAGCGGATCCGGTGAAAGCCAGGGCCAGCGCCGAGGAAATGGCCCGCAAACTGCTGGCGAACACGGTGATCGAAAGCTTCCGGGTGTCCGTGGAAAGCTGACAGGCATGACCCCCGGCATCATCCTCTTCCCCGGCATCAACCGCGAACGCGACATGGCGATCGCCCTGGAGGCGTCCTTCGGCCGCAAGCCAAGAATGCTCTGGCACAAGGACACCGACCTGGAGGACGTCGACCTCGTTGTCATCCCCGGCGGCTTTTCCTTTGGCGACTATCTCCGCTGCGGCGCCATGGCGGCCCAATCCCCGGTTATGCGCGCGGTCAAGGCGCACGCCGAACGCGGCGGGTATATTCTGGGTGTGTGCAACGGCTTCCAGATCCTGACCGAGGCCGGCATCCTCCCCGGCGCCCTGCTTCGCAATGCTTCGCTCCGCTTCCTGTCGAGCGACTGCTATCTGCGGGTGGAACGGGCCGACACCGTCTTCACCAGCCGCTATCAGCAGGGCCAGACCTTCCGCACGGTCATGGCTCATGGCGACGGCAATTATTTCGCCGATGACGCGACACTCGACCGCCTGGAAGCCGAGAACCGCGTCGCATTCCGCTACACCACCATGGCGGGCGACATCACGCCGGAAGCCAACCGCAACGGCAGCGCCCGCTCGATCGCCGGCATCTACAGCCCCAACCTCCGCGTCCTTGGCGTCATGCCCCACCCCGAGAACCTCGTGGACCCACTGATGGGCGGCGAGGACGGAAAGCCGCTGTTCGAAAGTCTCGCCGCGGCGTAAACGGCGGCGCATGCAGACCGAAGTCACCGAATCCCTCGCCCGCAGCTTCGGCCTCAGCGCCGAGGAATATGGCCGCGTCCTCGCCATCATGGGCCGTACCCCGACCCTGACCGAGCTCGGCATTTTCAGCGTCATGTGGTCCGAGCACTGCAGCTACAAATCGAGCCGCGTATGGCTGAAGCAGTTGCCGACCAAGGCGCCCTGGGTCATCCACGGCCCGGGCGAGAATGCCGGCGTCGTCGATATCGGCGACGGACTGGCGGCGGTGTTCAAGATGGAAAGCCATAACCACCCCAGCTTCATCGAGCCCTATCAAGGCGCGGCGACCGGCGTGGGTGGCATCCTGCGCGACGTCTTCACCATGGGCGCCCGTCCCATCGCCAACCTCAACGCACTCCGCTTCGGCCGCCCCGACCACCCGCGCACCAAACGCATCGTCGATGGCGTCGTGCGCGGCATCGGCGGCTACGGCAACTGCGTCGGCGTCCCCACCGTCGGCGGGGAGATCAACTTCCATCCGGCCTTCGACGGCAACCCACTGGTCAATGCCATGACCGTCGGCATCGCCCGCAAGGACCGGATTTTT
>DASQVN010000482.1:0-6985 GCA_035640755.1 Rhodopila sp. | reverse complement strand
TCTTCGCCGACCAGGTGCTGCCCACCCTACAACGCGACGCCGCCTTCCAAGGCACCGTGGAACCCGCCAACCAAGCCACCACCACCCCAGACGACCGCCTATTCGCCCCAGCGTAGGACGTCATGCGTCCCATCTCGTCATGGCCGGGCTCGACCCGGCCATCTACGCACCACCCGCGCCACCCCACCCGCATCGTGGCGATCAATACACCAGCCGCCCCCCCACAATGACCAACGTCACCGCCAGGATCGGCCGCAGCACCGCCTCCGGAACCCGCGCCGCCAGATAGCTGCCGAGCACAATCCCCGGCACCGACCCGCACAGCAGGGAGAACAGCATCGGCCAGTCCACCGTGCCAATCCACCAGTGCCCGATCCCCGCCACCAGCGTCAGCGGCACCGCATGCGCGATATCCGACCCCACGATGAGCGCCATCGGCACCCTGGGATACAGCAGCAGCAGCGCCGTCACCCCCAGTGCCCCCGCTCCCACCGAGGAGATCGTCACCAGCACTCCCAATATCGCCCCGGTGAGCACTGTAAGACCGATCTCCTGCCCCTGCGTGATCGTGCCGATTGCCGGGCCGATCAGCGCCAGGAAGCGCTGCCGGAAGATCAGCGACAGCGCCGTCAGCATCAGCATCAACCCGAGTATGAACGAGATCACGTGCCCGGCCGCCGGCCCGCTCAGGTCGAAGTTGGCCATCGCCAGCATCGTCAGCAGCGTCGCCGGCACGCTGCCGGTCGCCAGCCGCCGCACGATCTGCCAGTCAACCGTATAGTTCAGGCCATGCACCAGCGTCCCGGCCGTCTTGGTCGCCGACGCATACAGCAGATCCGTCCCGACCGCCGTCGCCGGATGCACGCCGAACAGCAGCAACAGGATCGGGGTCATCAAGGAGCCGCCGCCCATCCCGGTCTGCCCAACCAGCAGGCCGACCAGGAAACCGGACGCGATGAACAAGCCGTGTGGAAGCGTAAGGTGCATAAGCGACCAGCGCAGTGATAAAGGCGGCTTCGTATCACGCACACCGGGCGCTTGCTATCGGTCTTGTAAGACAGCCCATGGTTGTAGTGACCGCACGCCAGGCCGCGACGTGCCGTAGGCACCCGGTCCATTCCGGCCACCGCGGAAAATGACCGCGGCCGGCGCGTGACTCACGTGGCCGAAATGCTCTTCTCCTGTCTTGGTTTCTTCTGTTTGGAGCAATTATCGCCCAGCTCGGTTTCCGGATCAGTTTTCCGTGACCCTCCGCTCCGGCTGGTACGCCCGGCACGCGCCACATCAGCACAGCGACCATCGTCCAGCCGCCATATGTTGAAGTTTCGCATCGTGTCGACTTCATGTCGTTCATTAACCCACAACAACTCTGTTTCTGTGTCCCAGTTCACTGTCTGACGAGTTTTTTGCCTTTCTACTCGCCGAAGATCATCATCCATGGGGGAATCATGGGCAGCACCAAGCGTGCCGGGCATGCCGCACTTCATGCGGCAGTGACGAGCCGCGCCTTCTTCTCGGTATATTTCGTTGCCGCATTGACCATCACATTCGGCCTCGGCGGCTGCGCCGGCACTGCCATGAATGCACCGCCGGTCGAAACGACACAGGCGGCCGCACGCTCGCCGCATCCCGTCCTGCCATTCAATGATGCGATCAATGCTGCCGCCGAGGCAATGTTCCAGAGCTTCAGGATGGACGGGGACGACGGCAGAACACCACTGCCCTTTGTCATCGATCCGCTCATCGACGGTGCCACCGGCGCGCAGTCCAAAGGCACAAGCTACATCCAGGAGCGGGTGATAGAACTCGTCAATACAAAATATAGCCGCTTCAAACTGCAGCCCTTCACCGGGAACGCCCTCGACAGCAAGCCGCTTGTCCTGATTGGCACGCTCAACACCATCAACAAGGCGGCGCAGATGCAGGGGCGCCGCTCATCATGGTGGATCTGCGTCGTCCTGGTCGATCTGAAAAGCCGCAAGGTGGTCGCACGGGGCGTCGCACTGGCGCAGCTCGACGGCGTCGATATCACGCCGCTCGACTACTTCCGGGACAGTCCCGCATGGACCGAGGACGACGCAACCGCGGTCTATGTCAAGAATTGTCAAAAGAGCAAGGTCGGAGATCCAGTCGATCCAAAGTACCTTAAAGGACTGTTCGCCTCTTCACTGATCGCCCAGGCAATCGAGGCCTATGACCGGCGGCAGTATCAGCGTGCGCTCGATCTCTACCGGACCGCGGCCCAAACGCCGGGCGGCGATCAGTTCCGGCTCTATGTCGGCCTCTACCTGACCAACCAGAAGCTGGGCGATCGTGCTGCCGAGGACGAGGCATTCCGCCGGCTCGTCGATTTCGGCCTGTCGCACAAGCGGCTGGCGGTCAAGTTCCTGTTTCGCCCAAGCAGTACCATGCTGACGACCGACCAGCCCGGTTCGGCGTCGTACGACACCTGGCTGCGGCAGATCGCCCGTGAGGCCTCCGCCCTCGATGCCTGCCTCGAGGTCACCGGCCATACCACACCCACCGGCCTGCCGCCGGTCAACCAGGAATTGTCGGTGCTGCGCGCCGAGTACATCAGGGACCGCCTCGATTCGATCGACCCGCCACTCACCTCGCACATCATCGCCAATGGCGTCGGGTCGCGCCAGAATCTCATCGGTACGGGCAAGGATGATGACAGCGACGCGCTCGACCGCCGGGTCGAGTTCAAGGTGATCCAGACGGCCTGCAGCAAGACCATCGCGCCGGAACAGTATAACGTTTACTGATTGCAATAAGGGACGACCCATCCATGTCCGTGTCCCGCCGACCGTCATCGCAGGCACGGGCGCGTTCACCCTCGGCGCTGCACCGCCGGTCGGTCTCGCTGCGGATCAGCCGGACCGGCCTGCCTTGGAGTCGGTCGGCGGATCCGCCGCGGTGGCGGCCTTCACCCTGGCGTCCGACAAGATCCCGCCCTTCCTGCAGGACTATCTCTACCGGACAGACCCGACCGGGCAGCTCGTCAGCAATAACGCGAACCTTCCGTCCGAGCAGGCCGGCAAGACCGATCTCCAGTTCCTGACCTTCAGCATCAGCGGCGTGCCGCGCTTCGATACCACCGACAGCGCATGCCAATACTACAAGGCCATCTCGGGCGTCACCGGCGTCACGGGCTGCGGACCGAACGGCGCGCTGCAGGGCAGCGATATCGTTACATTCGAAAAGTGACGGCAGGACGTCCGGATCGACAAGCATGCCCCCAAGGGCAAGACCGACGTCGCGCACTTCGTCAATCAGGTTGACCTGAACCTGACGCGCGACCATCACATGGTGTCCTACGCGCCGGACCAACTCGCGGGCTATGTCTGCAACCATGCGGGGCCGTCCCCGACCGTGACCGACCCGACAGGCCTGTTTCCGCCGCAATCCGAAGTCGATGGCCTGATCAAGACGGTCAAGGCGAAGTCGGGCCTGATCGCCTGCGTCGCGATGGAATACTCGGCCCGCGGGCAAGCACCCGGGACGCAGCCCTTCGTCAAGTTCTTCATCTTCGGCGCCAACGGCAGCCTGCTTTCGACCGTCGATCTCGATGGCCGCGGGCCGAAAGGCGTGCCCAATGTCTGCACCGCCTGCCATGGTGGAACCTTCGACTACAACACCGTCGCTAGCGACGGAAAGACAGCCTATTTCGATCCCAGTAAGAAAATTTACTACGATCCCACCTTGCAGCCCACCCCGGACGTGCCATCCAACATACGGCCGGCTGGCGACCTCGGCGCCCATTTCCTGCCCTTCGACAAGCAGAACTTCGCGTTCTCCAGCAAATTGTCGCCGGATCAGCAGGACGACGCCAACTTCAGGCTGAACGTCGACGTCTATACGACCGAGATCACCCGGGTGAAGATCGGCTCCAACGGCTTCATCAGCTACGGCGGCCTGGCGTCCGCTTCGATCACCGATCTGATCAGCAACTGGTACGACAGCAAGCTGTCACGGGACAACCCGGCACCCGGCTTCGACACCACCAAGGTTTCCATATTCTGCGATTTTTACGGCTACAACCAGATCTACCTGAACTCATACGCGCATAGCTGCCGCACCTGTCACGTCGCGATGGAGAACGCCCCGCTGGACCGAGCCCCGTTGACGGTCAAGGGCGTCGCCGGCCCGCTGGTCTTCAACACGCACACCATGCCGAACGCGAAGGTCACATTCGACCGCTTCTGGCTGTCCGATCCGAACTGGACATTCCCACCGGTCAACGTTCCGGGTCAGCCCGCATCGGCACCCAACCAGCCCTCTCTCCTGAACCAGATCATGGCGTGCGTATCGTTCAATAATCCGTAGCGCGTAAGGCGACCTCGCCATAGGTCTGAATCACGCGACCAAGCAAGAGATGGAGCGGGATGGCCGTCTCAACCTGAACTCGTCCCGCTCTATAGCCTACCGGTCATCCACCGGCGGATTGGCCTGCACCGAAGGCCGCGAATTGAACCTCTCGTGCCATGTCGCCAGCCGCGGATGGCCCTCGCGCCATCTCATCTCGCCAAATCGGAAATCCAGATACCCCAGCGCCACGCCGACCGCCAGGTGCCCGACGGTGAAGCCGCTGCCGCCAAGCGCATCGGCCTCCTGCTCCAGCGCATCGACACAGGCGCGCAGCTTCGCCCGCCATAGCTCCTTGTGCGGCTCGCTCTGCCGCTCCGCCGGCCGGAACCCTTCACCCAGCAGCGGCAGCGCGCTGTCCAGCATGCCCTGGCCCAGCGCATGCCGCCGCAGCGCCGTCAGCCGCTCCGGCCAGGCCGAGGGATACAGTTTCGGGCCGGTGTGGAGCGTGTCGAGATACTCGATGATCACCGGCGAATCATAGATCACGGTGCCATCCGCCAGCTCCAGCGTCGGGATCTTGCCCAGCGGGTTGATCTTCATCAGCTCCAGGTGCGGCGTCGTCCCGCCCGCCACCGTGCGGACCGTGCGGATGCGGTCCTGCAGCCCCATCTCGTGCGCCGCGATCATCACCTTGCGCACATACGGCGACCGGGGCGACCAGTGCAGGATCATGTCTTGGGTCATGCGCACGCCTTCCGCGACAGAACGAGGCACCCTAAGCTGCGCCTCAAGAGGTCAATGGGGGAGGGACGTTCGCCATGGAATGGGCCGAAGTCAACGCGACCGGCCTGCGGCATGAGAACACCGGCAGCGGCCCGACAACCCTGGTCCTGGTGCATGAGATGGGCGGCACGCTGGACAGTTGGGACCGTCCGCTGGCCGCGCTGAACAACTCCCGCCGCGTGCTGCGCTACGACACGCGCGGCGCCGGCCTGTCGGAAAAGATCCTGTCGGAAAAGATCAGGGGCACGGTCACCTGGGACCAGATGGCCGATGACCTCGCCGCCTTGCTCGACATCACCCGCATCTCCGGCAAGGTGGCGCTCGCCGGCATTGCCGTCGGCGCCGCCATTGCCGCCCACTTCGCCGTCCGTCACCCGGACCGTGCCGCCGCCCTGGTGCTGCACGGTCACGCGCAGATCGTCCGGCGCCTGGCTGAAGGCGAGCACGAGGCGGCCGCCGCCTGCGCGGACGACGCGGGCCTGGATGGCGGGCCATCCGGCGGCGAGGATGAGGCGGGCTCCGGTTCCGGCGGCGGCCTCCCACTCGCAGGCGGCGCAGACACCGCCGCGGGAGATGTCGACCACGGGCAGCGGGCGGTCCTTGGCGGGACCGGTGGTCGGTGTGACGTGCATCCCGGGCGCCGCCATGCGTTCGTAGCGGCGGCGCTCCGCCTCGCCCGCGGTGCGCAGGGCGGTGAGGAACTACTCCATCTCGCCATGCAGGCGTTTCGAGGTGTCGTTGATGGTGCCGGCTTGGCGGGAGAAGTCGCGGCTGACCTCCGCGGTGCGGGCGACGACGTTGCAGACCTGCTCCATGGCGGTGACCGCCTGCTGCGTGCTGATGGAAACGGTCTCAGCGCTGGCGGCGATGTCCCTGGTGCTTGCCGACTGTTGCACGATGGCGGCGGCGATGGCGGACATCACCTGCTCCACCCGGTCGACGGCGGAGCGGACGCCGGAGACCATGCCGACGGCGCCGGTGGTTGCGGTGCGGATCGCCTCGATCTGCTCGCGAATTTCACCGGTGGCGCGTCCGGTTTGGGCGGCGAGGGCCTTGACTTCGTTGGCGACGACGGCGAAGCCCTTGCCGGCCTCTCCCGCGCGGGCAGCCTCGATGGTGGCGTTGAGCGCGAGCAGGTTCGTCTGCCCGGCAATATCGCTGATCAGGCTGACCACCGTGCCGATCTGTTCGGCGGAGCGGGCGAGTCGGGTGACCTGTTCGTCGGTCTGGGTGACGAGCCGGGTGGTGTCGCGGGCGACGCCGGTGATGGTGTTGATCTGCTGGCTGATCTCATTGATGCTGGCCGACATTTCCTCGGCGGCTGCGGCGACGGTGGAAAGCTGCGTGGCCGAATCCCGAGCGCCGGCGGCGGTCTGGCGGGCCTGCTGTTCGGTTTGGGTCACGGCGGTGAGCAGGGATTCGGTGGTGCCGCGCATGGCGTCCGCACTGTTCGAGAGCTGGCCCATGACGGCGACGATGGTGACGCCGAACTCCTGGGTGTGATGCTCGATGGCGGACTGGCGGCGATCCTTCGCGACGCGCTGCTCTGCCGCCTGCTGTTCGAGCTGCCGACGGGCGACCGCGCGTCGCGGAGGACGGCGAGCGCCTTGGACATCATGCCGAGCTCGTCGTGGCGATCGGTGCCGGGGATGGGCGTGTCCAGCTCACCGTCGGCCAGGCGGTTCGTTGCCGCGGTGAGGGCAACGATGGGCCGACTGATGCCGCGGCCGATGTGCCAGACGGTGCCGCCCAGCATGACAGTGACGAGCATGCCGACGCCGATGAGTCGCAACTCGAGCCGGCGCTGCATGACCTGCAGGTCGTCGATGTAGACGCCGGTGCCGATCATCCAGCCCCAGGGCGCGAAGCCCTTGACGTAGGAGGTCTTTGG
>DASQVN010000481.1:0-18844 GCA_035640755.1 Rhodopila sp. | reverse complement strand
GTCTCCACGTTGCTGTTGGAGATCGTGTTCTGGCCGGCAGCGGGGCGGAACGAATGTTCGCTGCCCATCAGCACCAGCAGGCTGGATTTCGCCTTGTAGTCCGGCTTGATGGCGGCGGCGATCCCCACGGCGATCGCCATGACGACGAAGAAGATCAGAAAGATCCGGCCCTTCTGCGTGAGCGCTGTCAGCATCAGGTCGCGGAATACCAGGCGCGGCGGCAGCGCGAGCGTTTCGTTCATGGTTCCAATCCCGCAAGGTTCAGAGGTGAAGACAGGGGTTCAGGACGCGGCGGCATCCCGGTCGGGCGCACCTGGAATGGATGCATCCGGGTAAGGCGCATTCGGGCACGGCGCGCCATCATTGCTCGTTGACCTGCATGGTGCGCAGGCCGCCGTGCAGCCGGTCCTCGATCACCGCCAGGGCGAACCCGACGGCCGCGCCGGCGTAGCGCTTCGCCAGCCGTCCGGGCTCCTGGATCAGCCGCCACAGCCATTCCAGGCCGGCCGACTGCCAGCGGCTGGATGCGCGTGCAATCAAGCCGAGCTCAATCTTGACTGCCTGGCCGACGCAGAACGCCCAGCATGCGGGCAGCGTGGCACGATATGTATCGACGAACACCTCGCTTCGCGGGGCGCCGACGGCCATGAGCAGAACCGAGGTGCCGTGCGCCGCGATCCGTGCGGCCAGTTCCGCACAATAGGCGGGATCACGCTCGAACCCGAAGGGTGGCACGGCGGTCTCGGCTCGCGTACCGTTGCGTTCCGCCCAGGCCCGCACTGCGGTTTCGGTCGCAGCACTGTCCACTACGAAGAAGAAGCGGTGCCAGGCAGGGTAGGGTGCGAGCCGCATCAGGTCGGAGGTGATTTCGCAACCGGTGACGCGCGCCAGGCGCAAGCCGCAGAGGCGGGCATAGAGCTGTACCGGCCAGCCGTCGCAGACGATGCGGGCGGCGTTCCGATAGGCGCGAGCCAGCGGCGGATGGCGCCGGATGGTCGCGATGTGATCGATGTTCGGCGTGACCACCAGGGCAACGCCGCTGTCAGGCCGAGCAGCGACGGCGGCGCGGGCGAGGTCGCGCGCTGAATCCCGGCTGAGCCGCAAACCGAAAGGACGGCAATCCGACATGGTTACGCCACCCAGGCCCGATGCGGCGCCAATGCCTTGAACATCGTGATATACCGCGCAGCGCAGGCCGCATAACTGAAATCGGCCGCGCGCAGCCGGAGTTCCTCGGGCGGGAACCGCTCGCGCAAGGTTGCAGCGTCATTCATCGCGGCTGCCAGCGCCGTGGGGTTGCGCGGCTCGACCAGCACGCCGTAGCGACCGTCTGCCAGGATTTCCGCCGGGCCGTGCTCGCAGCGCGTTGAGATGACCGGGGTGCCGCAGCCCAGCGCCTCGACCAGCACGTTGCCGAAACCCTCGCAGCGCGAGCTGAGGATGAAGGCGTCGGCCTGCCGGAAATACGGCAGGGCGTTCGCCTGGAAGCCGGCGAAATCGACGCTGTCAGCGATGCCAAGCTCCTGCGCGAGGGTGCGCAGCGGCTGCTCCAGCGGGCCGCAGCCCAGCACGATCAGCCGGCCGGCACCGACCTGCCGATGCAGCGCCATGGCCCGGAGCAGGGTTTCGTGGTCCTTCTGCACGACCAGCCGGCCGGCGGTAACAAAGACCGGGCGGTGCTCATCGGCAAACCAGGGATGGCTCACCGGAAGCTGGCTGCGATCATGAAACTCCGGTCCAATGACCGGATTGGTGATCGTCACCACACGATCGCGCGGCAATCCCGCAACGTCACATAACTCATCAGCCACGCCACGCGAGACGGCGACGGCGCTGCTGATCAGCGGACGCAACATGCGATAGGCGTGCGGCACGGCGCGGTACATCCAGTTCTCGCCGCCGCCGAAGCTGGCGGTGATCGGGTTGTGCTGGCAGATCACCGTGCGCGTGCGGCTGAAGCTGACCGCCTTGGCCAGCAGTGCGGCGACGTTGTTCAGGTCCAGGTTGGACAGCAGCACATCCGGCCGTTCACGGCGCAGGAAGCGTATCAGCGGCCAGATATCGCCCAGCGTGCGGCTGCTGTGAAGATCGACAACGCGCAGGCCGGCGGGCATCTCATGCAGCAACTGGCCGCGCAGCCGGTGCAGCACCATGGTCACCTCGATGCCGCTGCGGCGGAATTCCTCGGCGATGATCAGGCTCTGCCGCTCAACCCCGCCGCCGGCCAGGTCGTGCAGGTAGATAGCAACCGACATCGGGCGCGGCGCGCCGACGGCGCGGATCGGCGCAGCGTTCACGGCGCGCTCCGGGCTGGACACGGCGGCGGTGATGGACATGACTACTCTGCCTCCGCAGCCGCCAGGCGACGGGCCGCCCTGCTCAGGAATTTCCGCCCGGCCAAGCCGGGATCGAACACGAACCGCTTGCCGTCCACCCAGAACCGCTCCCCGTCGTGCGCCAAGGTGTGCAGCCCGTGCGGAAACGGGCCATTGCGGTCCGGGCGCAGCACAACAACGGGCACCTCCTGGAAGTCGGTTTCCGTCAGTGTGCGAATTTCGTTGATGGCGACAGCGGCGCCGTAGGTGGCGGCGCAATCCTGCGCCGGACGCAGCAGCCGGCCCCGATACGTGAACACCGCGCCGGCGGGCCGGGCGGAGCGGATGTCGATCTTCACCGGCCATCGCCGGTGCGGCGTCCAGGGGCCGGCTGGCGACGGCGCATGCAGCAGGCACAGGTTGTCGTGGCTGCCGACGTCGAGATCGGTGCAGGCCAGCCAGCAGAGCCCGCCGTGACGGAACAGCGTCGGGTCGGCCAGGCGCAGATGCGGCGCCGGGTCGGCCGCCGGCTCCAGCGCGCCGTCCGCGTGCAGCCGGTAGATGCGCGTCATGCCCCGGCCGGTGGCTTCGGGGACGCAATAGAGGTCGGCACCGTCGGCAAATGTGCAGGGATAGGAATGATGCGCGCCGTCATCCAGCAGTACGCGGGTCCGGCCGCTGGCGGGGTCGAGCGCGATGATCCGGCCGATGCCGCCGCGGGTGGGCATGTCCTCGCACAGGATCTGCCCGGTGCCCGGCCAGGGGAACGGATCGGCCAGGTAGCGCTCGCCCGCCTCCGGGCTGTGCCAACGTATCTCACCCAGGCCGTTTCCGGCCAGCAGGGACTCGACGGAGGCTGCGGCGCTGCCCAGGCTCCACCACTCGACCTTTAGGCGGCTGCGCCAGCGCGCGCGCTGATAGTCCAACCAACCGCCCTGACCGGTAGCGACGGCGGCGGGCGCAGTACCGGCGGCGCCGCGGCCCCGTCCCAGCGCGGCGTCGCGCACGAAGCGCATGGCAAGACGTTCCAGCGCGGTGCGCAAGCCGGCACGCGGTCCGCAGGTGCCCAGCGTGCCTTCATCCAAGACGGCAGGGGTGCAACTACCAGGCTGGTACTCGACCAGCCGGATGGTCATCGCAAAAGGCGGGCGATGCCAATAGCGCCGCAGCACGGCGGCGTGGTTCAGCGGCTCCCCGGCGGCGGTTTCGCAGCGCCACAGCAACGCATCGCACGGTGCGGCACAGTCGGGCTCGAGCTGCGGTATGACGCGTTCGCCCAGAATCGGATCGGCAAGCGCGGCGTCGACGACGTCCGAGCGGTTGATGCCGGCGATGACCACGGCGCGCGGCGCCGCGTGTCGGCGCGGCAGGAACTGCGCCTCGGCCCAGCCTGGCGATGTGCGGATGGCCGAATTCATCTCAGCCGCGGCTTAGCCAGCGCGGCACGATGCCACGCTCCCGGTTCAACACGACACCGACGGTCTGCCCGCCCAGACGCTCCAGCAGCGCCTTGGCGTTTTCGATCTCCCACTGCCGCGTGCGCCCGGCGGCGACGACCAGAACCGAACCGTCGCAGTAACGTGAAACGGCGGCGGCTTCCGGCGCCTCGGTCGGCGGCGTGTCAAGCACGATCACCGGATGGTTGGCGCGCAGCATGTCCAGCATCGACTGCAGCCGGTCGCCGCCGAGGGTGAGCAGCGGGCGCTCGCCGGGGCCAAGTCGCGCCCAGACGAGGTTTTTCGAATCGCGGGCGGGGAAGGTGGCCTCCGACAGCGGCATGCCCCGGCGCAGCGCGTCGAACAGGGTCGGCATCGGGGTGTCGTTCTTGCGTCCGCGGGCCGGGGCGGGCTGTGGGTTGCAGTCAATGTACAGCACCGGTTGCGCGCAATCATCCGCAGCGACCCGTGCGTAGCCCGAGGCGACGGTGCTCGCGCCGGTGCTGGCAGCCGGCGAGATGAACTGGACCACCAGCGGCATGGCGCTGGTGCGGCGCGCTTCGATGGCGAAATAGAGCTGCACGAACGAGGGATGGTGCCGGGAGATTGCGCCGATGCCGATGCGTGCTGGGGCAACGGCGTGCTCCTCGGTCGTGGAAGGCACCGGCTGGGGCTTTCGCAGGATAGTCAGCTCGGGGTTCGATAGCCTGTTCACGTGGCTTGCTCCAATTCTGATCCGGGCCTCAATCGAAGTGATTGCCCCTGCCATCGACGCGAAAGCTAAAGCGCCGTGCAACCACGCCGAAATCAAAACGCATTGTCATCGGCAAAAACGAGCCGGACGGTGCGCCACAAAATCTTGAGGTCAAGGGCAAGCGACCAGTTCTCGATATAATAGAGGTCGTGATTCACCCGGTGGACGATTTTTTCAACGCTGTCCAGCGCGCCACGGTAGCCGTGTACCTGGGCCCAGCCGGTGATGCCGGGCTTTACACGGTGCCGTGCAGCATAGGCCGGCACCGCTTCCTCGAGCGCCATGCCGCCCGCGGTGGTGGCCAGCGCGTGCGGGCGCGGGCCGACCAGCGACATGTCGCCGCGCAAAACATTCAATAGCTGCGGCAGTTCATCCAGGCTGGTGCGGCGCAGCCAGGCGCCGATGCGGGTGACCCGCTTGTCGCCGCGGCAGGTCTGCTGGTTGGCGTCGGCGTCGCTGAGATGCGTATACATCGAGCGGAACTTCAGAACCTCGATAACACGATTGTTATAACCGAGCCGGCGCTGGCGGAAGAAAACCGGCCCTTTCGATGTCGCTTTTATCGCTGCGGCGATTGCAAGCATCACCGGCGAAATGAACAGCAGGATCAGGGCCGACAGCGCCACGTCCTCGGCCCGCTTCACCACGCTGCGCCAGCCGTCGATCGGCCGGTTGCACGCCATCAGCAGCGGCAGGTTGTCGAGCTTTCGTTCGGCGCGGCGCAGCGGCAGGTTCATGAAGCCAAGGCCGGGATAGACATACACGTCCACCGGCGCCATCGAGATGCGGCGGATGATGGCGCGGATCCGGTCGGCTTCCGACCAGGGGAACGCGACGAGGACGGTGTCCACCGCGTCGTGCCGGATCATGCGTTCCAGCGTATCGATGTCGCCGAGCAGCGGCAGGCCGAGGAATGTGTCGCGGCGCAGCCCGCGCTTTGCGGGTTCGGCCTGGGTGACCAGGCCGATGATGTCGAAGGGCCGCCGCGTACCCGAGCGGATGCGCAGCAGCAGGTCCTGGGCCGAGGCGGCATCGCCGATGATGACGGTGCGGTTGAGCAGCGCGGCGCCAGCGTGGACCTGCTGGCGGAGCAACCGGCCGGTGGCAACCCCGCACAGCCCGATGACCAGGAAGCAGGGCAGCCACGGGCCGCGCAGCGCGAAGCCCATATGGGACAGCGACGGCGACAGGCCGAGCGGTTCGGCGAGTGTCGCCAGACAGAAGATCGCCAGCGTGCCGACGGCGACAGCCTGTAGCCAGGCCACCGCCAACCGGCGCCATGGGACGGTGCGGCTGACGATCTCGCCGGGCGTGTAGAGGCCGCGTTCGGCAAAGCTGAGCAGAGTGCAGGTGGTCAGGCAGAGGATCGGCAGCATGACCGAGCCGGCGGTCAGCATGCCGATCGAGTCGAACAGGGCATAGCTGATCAGCGCGGTGGCGGCGGTGATCGTGGCATCCATGCCGACCAGCGCCAGCGCCCGCATCGCCAGGCGCGGCCGGGGGGCCAGGAGATGCGCGTGAACAGGATCTGCTTCCGACAGCGCGGCAGCCGAGGATACGATGTCGAGCGCAATATCCGGTTCAGCCATTCCTGGCATCAGCAGCATCCTGTTCCGTTGAACTGGCGGTCACGGCGACGCGCACCGACGCCCCCTCCCGCACGGACGCCCCTCATACGGAGCCCCACGTACGGACGCCCAATGCGGGCGGTCACACAACCTCCTGGGCCGAGACCGGGGCGGATGTCGCGCAAGGGGTGCCACCTGAGTTGTCCATGTACGCGCTTCACGACCGCGATCGGGCCACGAAGCCTGTCCGACGCCCGGAAACTAGACATGCTTGGATGCGGGTCGAAACCAAACTCTACGTGTACTGGCAACATGTGGAATGTTTCGAGCCGGTCCCAAAAACGGCTCGGCCGTGGCCGGAACAGCTTCACGGAATGTAACCGGATTGTGGCTAAACCGTTGAACAATCGGCACTCCATTTCAATTGTTCAATATTTGACCAGCATGCTTGGAGATATTGCCAGGAATTGGCCGATATAGATGCGATTCAGACCCAAACGGGCGGGCACAAAACGAAACGCCTCATGCCGCATTAGTGTGTAAAGCGTACCGTTCCAGCTGCCGATACCGGCGGGAACGTGCGGGTCAGGCGGGTGCGCCACCACGCAGGAATGCCAGCAGGTGAGCATTGACCGCCTCCGGTTGCTCCTGCTGCACCCAATGGCCGGCTCCGGGCAGCAGATGGCAGCCCCGCATGGCCGTAAAGACGACCGTCTGCATCCGTTCGATCGCGCCAGGGCTCTGGTAAATTCCCCAATCATGAGCACCGGCGATGAACAGGGACGGCACGTCAATGGTTCGCCCGTTGAAGATCATCAGTTCGTTCACCCCGATGCCGTGGGTCCGGCACCGGTACCATTGCAACCCGCCCTGAAAGCCGGTACGCGCGTATGTATCGCTGTAGATGCGGAGGTCATGCTCGGGCAGCCAGCGGCAGGCATTGATTACGTCCGGGCCTGGCATTTCCGCCGCGACGGTCTCAGCCATGCCGCGGTCCAGATCCAGGGTGTAATAGGTCGGCAGGCGCGCCAGTTCCGCCGCGCTCCAGCCGCCCAGGCGCACAGGGTTGTTACCCGGCCAGTCGGCGCTCTTGTAATGAAAATAGCCGCGGAGGAACGCGTGTACGCCCTGCCGGCAGCACCACATGTCGGCGTTTGCTTCGCGGGTCGAATAGTACCATTGGTAGTGCTTGCGCGGCCGATCTAGCGCAGCCAACGCGCGGTGGATGTCCTGTGCGACTGTCGCGTGCAGGTCCGGTGGGCCGGCGAACGGCGCGCTCATCAATACGACGGACCGGAACACATTCGGCCGGATCAGGGCGCACCAGGCCGCGACCGTGGCGCCGAAGTCATGGCCGATCACCGCGTTCACGTGGTCGCGGCCAACGGCGCGCAGCAAGCCGAGTGTGTCGAGCACCAGATTGCTGACACGGAAGGAGCCGAGGTCCCCGTCATAGTCCGGATCCCAGCCGGTGGTGCGGCCGTAGCCACGCTGGTCGGGCGCCAGCACGTGATAGCCGGCCTCTGCCAGCGCCGGCATGACCTTGCGCCACGACCAGGCTAGTTCGGGGAAGCCGTGCAGCAGCAGCACGCACGGGTGGTCGGGCGATCCGGCTTCCAACACATGCATGGTCAGCCCGTTGATGCCGGGCACCAGACGCGCCCGCATACCGCGCGGAAGCAGGTCCTGATCAAGTGGTTCGGTCATCTGCACCTCGGACGGTTGCCACGCAGCAGGCACCGGCGCACGCCATGGCCCCACACACCGCGCCCGGTGCACTGCGCCCCGTGCACGGCGTCCGGCGCTGGCCGGCAGGTGGCCGACCCGGATGCCGGCTGCTCGGATGAGCCGACTCTGGTGGAGCCGGCCCGCCATCCCCACCCTGCCAGCGAAGCGGCCGGCGCGGAAGCGGGCGGCTGCCTTGACAGGCTGCCCGGGGTGACACTTGATCGATGCAACAGCAGCGGGCGGGGACGAATGGGACAAAAATCCAAGCTGGTCGCCAGCGTCCGGGAGGCTGTCGGCGACATCCCGGACGGCAGTGTCATCGCATTCGGCGGGTTTGCCATGCCGGGAACCCCGTTCAACCTGATCCAGGCGCTGCGGGACCACGGCGCGAGGCGGCTGACGCTGGTTGCCAACACCACGGGCGGTGCGCAGCAACCGCGCATGCCCGATATCGGCATGCTGGTCGAGAACGGGCAGGTGGCGAAGGTGATCTGCGCCTTCACCGCGGCAACGCGGCCGACCGACGTGCTGCCGTTCACCCGCTTCTACGAGGCGGGCGAGGTCGAGGCCGAGCTGGTGCCACAGGGCACGTTGGCGGAACGGCTGCGGGCGGCGGGGGCGGGGATTCCGGCCTTCTATACACCGACGGCGGTCGGTACCGAGCTGGCGGTGGGCCGGGAAACCCGGGTTATCGATGGGCGCGAGTATCTGCTGGAATATGCCCTGAAGCTGGACTACGCGTTCATCCGCGCCCGCACCGCGGATGCATATGGCAACCTGCGGTACCATCGCTCACAGCGGAACTTCAATCCGGTCATGGCGACGGCCGCACGCTGCACGATCGCCGAAATCGACGAGCCGATCCTGCTGCCGGGCAGCATCGATCCCGATGATGTCCATACGCCGGGTATCTTCGTGCACCGGCTGGTGCAGGTGCCGCCGCCACCCGAGGGCATCTGGCCGACCAAGCGCCTGGCGAGGGGGGAGGGACCGAGGACATGAGCGAGGCGAAGGGCCTGACCCGCCAGCAGATGGCCGACCGGGTCGCGCGGGAGTTCCAGGACGGCTGGATCGTCAACCTGGGCGTCGGCATCCCCACCATGTGCTCCAACACCGACATTGGCGAGAGAGACATCATCTATCACTCCGAGAACGGGGTGATTGGCTACGGACCGGTTGCGCCAGCGGGGCAGGAGGATTTGAACCTGGTGAACGCCGGAGGGCAGAACGTCACGCTGCGGCCGGGGGCGGCGGTGGTGCATCATGCCGACAGCTTCGGCGTGATCCGCGGCGGCCATATCGACGCGACCGTGATGGGGGCCTACCAGGTTTCCATGACCGGTGATTTCGCCAACTGGAAGCTGCAGGGGCAGAAGGGCGGCGGCATCGGCGGCGCGATGGATCTGGCGGCCTGTGCGCGGCGTGTGTTCATCATCCTCGAACACGTGACCCGGAAGAACGAGCCTCGGCTGGTCACCGCCTGCGACCTGCCGGTGACGGCGAAGGGGGTCGTGACGCTTGTCATGACGAATTACGGCCTGTTCCAGCCGACCGGCAGCGGCTTCCTGCTGCGCGAAATCGCGCCGGGCCTGACGGTGGACGAAATCCGCGCCACCACCGGCGGTGTATTGGCAGTGGCCGATGGGCTCCGCCAGGTTGCGACCATCTGACGCAGGCGTTAAGCCACATGTCCTGACGGCTGTGGTGCGGACGATCCGCCCATAGCTCACGATGCGTGTCGGGGAGGCTCGAAGTTGAAGCTATCATTACACATCTTCCGTGCCCCCTGCCGCCGCCCATATCGGGGGCGTCCTAACGGACGGGTTGGAACACGTCCATCCCACGGTAACAATTCATTCCGACCGGCTATCCGATGTCTCCAGGAATCTTTGTATGCGCAGACTATTGTTGACGACCGCAGCGATGATTGGCGCGGCGAGCCAGCTTGCCCATGGCCAACCCGCGCCCGCCAATCCGTCCCAGGGCCAGCTGGCCGCGCCGTACGGCGCCGGGCCGGCCCCCAACAACAACAACAATGCCTGGGGGGTCGCCAACACGCCGTCCGGCAGCAAGGCAGCGGGGCCGATCAGCACGATCTATGCGCCCAACACCGACGCGGTGCCCGCCCCGGGCACGGTGGTCATCCGCCTGAACGGGCGTGTGGAGGCCGACCTCGAGGCGACATTTACCTCGGTGGACAAGGGGCGGACAGCAACAGGCGCGCCGAACGGCTACAAGCTGAACCCGCTCGGCATCGGCACCTCCATGCGGCTTTTTCCCGCCTTCGACGGACTTGCCGCGAATGGCCTGCGCTACGGCGCGTCGGTTGAGATCCGTGAGAATTTCACCTCGGGCACCTATCCGGGCCAGTTGAACGGCTCCAGCCCCACAACCACAACGCTGACCACCAGCCCAACTGCCGCCGCGACGAGCCCGAGCAGCAACACATCGGGCCAGACCTTATTTGTACGGCGGGCCTTCACCTATATTGCGTCCGATCAGGCGGGCATACTGCGCCTGGGGCAGGGGGATGGCGTCCTAGGCCTGTTCGACAACTGCGTCTTTACGTCGCAGTGCTGGGACGCCGGCGAAAACATATTGAACACCAGCGGCCTGACGGCTTTCGCGCCGTCTGCGGCGATCGTGCCGTTCGCCTGGCTGGACCAGACGGGGGCCGAGTACGGCAACAACAAGATCGTCTATCTATCACCGCAGTTCTTCGGCTTCGATTTCGGGGTCCAATATGCGCCCAGCCAAGGCAATGCGCTGCAGGCCTCCGGTGTAGGGGTTGGCTGCACCCAGGCCGGTCCGACCTGCATCAATGTGACCTCGGGCAGTGATCCGACCCGCTGGTACAACCAGGTCGGTGTCGGCCTGCGCTGGCAACAGACGTTCGGCCCCGCCGATGTCAAGGCGTATGGCTTCTATGAGACCGCCGGCAAGGAGAACCTGACCACGGCCGCCTTTACCCCGCCGAGCCCGGGTGCGAACCCGGCGACGCTCCGTTATGACAATCTGAGCTTCTACAAGGCGGGTCTTGCCGTGACGGCCTATAATGTCACGGCGGCCGTCGACTACATCGGTGGCGCAATCAACGGCGCCCTGCAGATGCGGCCCACGGGCGGCGTACCGATGAACGCGTGGCTGGCGGGCCTGACCTACGCCAACGGGCCGATCACGTTGGGGGCCGATTTCGGTGTAATCGACAGCCAGGGCGATGCGCGCCTGACCGGCTTCAGCCAACGGCATGAGTATGAGGTAGCGTTCGGCGGCAACTACAAGCTCGCGCCCGGCATCCAGCTTGTGGCCGCCTATACCTATGCCCACCGCTACCAGGGCGGCTTCGACTTCTCGCAGAATGCGCCGGGGGCGGTGGTCGACGGCGTTCGGCGCACGGTGCCGGTGCAGGCGCAGGAGCTCATCCTCGGCACCGTGCTGACCTGGTGATCCCCCTTGGGTGATCGCCCTTGAGTGACGCCTCCCGCTGGCAATTTCTGGCGGTTTGCCAGAAGTTGTCGGCATGGTTGACGATACGATCTTCGCCCTCGCATCCGGATCGGTGCGGGCGGCGATTGCCGTGATGCGCATCAGCGGGCCGGCCACCGGGCCGGTGCTGGCCGCGCTCTGCGGCGGGCGGCTGCCGGAGCCGCGCTACGCCGCCCTGCGCAGGCTGCGGGATACCGATGGCCTGCTGCTGGATCATGCCATCGTGCTCTGGCTGCCGGGGCCTGGCAGTTATACCGGGGAGGACAGCGCCGAATTGCATCTGCATGGCGGCCATGCGGTGATCGAGGGCGTGGCGGCGGCGCTGGCCGCGTCCGGCCTGCGGCCTGCCGAACCGGGCGAGTTCAGCCGCCGGGCGTTCCTGAATGGGCGGATGGATCTGCTGGAGGCGGAGGCGGTGAATGACCTTGTCGCCGCCGAGACCGAGGCGCAGCGGCGCCAGGCGCTCAGGCAGCTGGAAGGCGCACTGGGCGACCTGTACCAGGACTGGGCCGAGCGGCTGTGTGGGATTCTGGCCTATCAGGAGGCCTTGATCGATTTCCCGGATGAGGATTTGCCGCCCGAGGTCGAAGCGCAGCTTCTGGACGGGCTGCGTGCCGTCCGGGCAGAGATCGCCGCGCACCTGGATGATGCGGGCCGCGGCGAAAAGCTGCGGGAGGGGCTGTTCTTCGCCATCACCGGCGCGCCGAACGTCGGCAAGTCGACGCTGATCAACGCGCTGGCGGAGCGGGAGGTGGCGATCGTCTCCGAAATCCCCGGCACGACCCGTGATGCGCTGGAGACACGGGTGGTTCTGGGTGGCGTTCCGGTGACCCTGGTCGATACCGCCGGCCTGCGCGAGACCGTCGATGCGATCGAGGCGGAAGGCGTGCGGCGCGCCCTGGCGCGGGCGCAGCAGGCTGATCTGGTCATTGTCATGGTCGAAGCCGGGGCCGCGTCACCGGATATGCTGCCAGGCGCGCTGCTGGTCGCCAACAAGGCTGACCTTGGTGCGCCGGGCCCAGAAGGGGCGCTGCGCATCAGCGCACTGACCGGCCTCGGGATGGATAGCCTGCGCGCCACGCTGGCCGATGCAGCGCGGCGCATGACGCAGGCCGCGGGTCCGCCACCGCTGACCCGCGCGCGGCACCGCGCGGCGCTGACCGAGGCGGCGGCGCATCTGACCGCGGCGGAACGGGCCGAGCTTCCCGAGCTGCGGGGGGAGGATTTGCGGCTGGCGATGCGTGCCCTGGGCCGCATCACCGGTCATGTCGGGGTGGAGGACATCCTCGACGCGGTGTTTTCCCGCTTCTGCATCGGGAAGTAGGCGATTTACAGCGCCATGTTCATCGCTTCATCGAACGTCCAGGGGCAGGCGGCCGGGAAAGTCTCCTCGGGCAGGTCGGTTTCGCGCATCGCGATGAGCAGGGCTTTCCGGTAGGCGAGGGCGACCGCTTCAGGCAGGGCCGAGCGCAGGCCCGGATTATCATCCAGGATTTCGCTGACCTGCAGGCGCTGCTCCCGGACCGTCAGTTGCCAGCTTCGACTCCGGTGTTCCGGCTGAAACCGCCACTTCAGCAGGTGCGCGAGCAGCACCGCGAGCCGGTTGATCAGCTCCCGCTTCTCGCTGCGCCCCATGCTTTCGATCTCCTCGGCGATGTTGGCAATGTCGGCCGCGGCGAAGTCACCGGCGCGCAACAGGGCCGCTTGCCGGTTCGCCCAGGTATAGAAGTCACGCTGGTACAGGTCGTCGGTCGTTGCCGCCCGCTGTCCGTTTGGCTGCTGGTCCATGCGCCTGCCTTTCAGCCGGTCCCGGCTTCTTCCAGTCCTGGCGGCGGCACCATACCGGATGTCGCACCGACACGCACGGTGCCATCCTACTCCACAGCCGACCGCAACCCGGCTCCAGCCGCAAGGGGACATAAAGGCACCGCCGCGGCAAGCATGGCCCCGAGCAGCATCAGGTTGGGGCGCGGCGAGAACCCCGCGGCGGCCGCATCGGCGGCAGCGGCACCGAAGATCAGCACGGGGACCATCAGCGGCAGGATCAGCAGCGGCAGCAGCACGCCGCCGCGGCGTGCGCCCAGAACGATGGCCGCGCCCATGGTGCCGAACAGCGACATCAGCAGGCTGCCCAGCAGCAGGCCCAGCAGCAGCGTCGGGATGGCGGCCTCGGGCATGCGCAGCATGACCGCGACCGGACCTGCTGCCAGCAGCAGGGGCAGGCCGGCAGTCAGCCAGTGCGACGCCGCCTTCGCTGCGGCAATGCCGGCGGCGGGCAGTCCCGAAAGCAGCAGCAGGTCGAGCGACCCGTCTTCGAAATCCGCGCCGAACAGCCGGTCCAGCGGCAGCAGGGAAGCCAGCAGTGCGCAGACCCAGACGATGCCGGGCGCAATGCGCGACAGCATCTCCGGGCCAGGGCCCAGGGCGAAGGGGAACAACGAGGCGGCAACCAGGAAGAAAAGCACCGCCGCCAGCGTATCGGCGCCGTGGCGGACCGAGAGGCGCAGCTCGCGCGCCAGGATCGCCCAGAAGGCCCGCATCAGCGGAGCCGCAGTTCGGCCGTATCCACCATCGGCAGCGGCACGTGGGTGGCGGCGACAACGATGCCGCCCTGGGCGCGGTGGGCCGAGAGCATGGCGCGGAATCGGGCGATGGACGCGGCATCGAGGCCAAGCGTCGGCTCATCCAGCAGCCAGAGGGCCGCACGCGACAAGACGAGCCGGGACAGCGCGAGGCGGCGCTTCTGTCCGGCCGAGAGCATGCGGGCGGGCAGATCGGCGAGCGCGGACAGGTTCACCGCCTCCAGCGCCGCGGCGATCGGCAGGGCGGAGACGGCAGCGGCGAATCGGAGGTTCTCGCTCACGGTCAGGCCAAGCTTGACCGCGTCCTGATGGCCGAGATACGCGACTCGGCGCCCGTGCTCAGCGGGGTCTTCCAGGGCGTCCTGCCCGTTCCAGGACACCCGGCCGGAGGCGGGCCGGACCAGCCCGGCCAGCAGACGCAGCAGAGTGGACTTGCCCGACCCGTTCGGGCCGGACAGGATCAGCGCTCCGCCGGCCGGAACGCGGAAGGTCACGTCACGCAGGACCAGGGTTTCGCCGCGGAAGACCGCGACATCCTCGACTGTCAGCACGTCGCTCCTTGCATTGCAAGGCCGATGGACGTTCACCGGCCGGTGTGGTTAAAGCCCCGCTGGTGTCCCGGTTCGGAAGTTCGTCACGCCTTGGGCGTGCTTCTCGCACGACGTGCTGTTATCAACCGCCTGACGAACTTCCGAACCGATAAGGACACTAGCAGAACATTGTTTTCTAGTGTGGTTCATGGTTACGAGGTCCAGGTCCCGCCTTGGGCGTGCTGCTCGCACGACGGGGGCTGATCCATGGTACGGCGGACTTCGGAACCACCACACTGGCGTGAATATTTCATCCGCGGCGTGCACTCCACCCCCACGCCGCAACAATGGAGGCGCTCCGTAGACCGGGGCGAAGGCGCATGACCGCAGTCGGACAGGACACGCTGAAGACCCGCCGCACTTTGAAGGTGGAAGGTCAGGAATACGACTACTTCTCCCTACCCGAAGCGGCCAAGGCGGTGGGCGACATCTCCCGCCTGCCGGTCAGCCTGAAGGTGCTGCTGGAAAACGTGCTGCGGTTTGAGGACGGGCGTAGCTACAAGGTGGATGACGCCAAGGCGGTCGCCGGATGGCTGGAGAAGGCGTCGTCGGCCAAGGAGATTCCATTCCGTCCGGCACGCATCCTGATGCAGGACTTCACTGGCGTGCCGGGGGTCGTTGACCTCGCGGCGATGCGCGACGGCATCACCAGGCTGGGCGGCGACCCGCAGAAGGTGAACCCGCTGATTCCGGTCGATCTGGTGATCGACCACTCGGTCATGGTGGACGTGTACGCCACCGCGGACGCGCTGCAGAAGAACGTCGATATCGAGTTCGAGCGGAACGGCGAGCGCTATCGGTTCCTGCGCTGGGGGCAGGACGCGTTCAGCAACTTCCGCGTTGTGCCGCCTGGTACCGGCATCTGCCACCAGGTGAACTTGGAGTATCTGGGCCAGACCGTCTGGGTCAGCGAGAACGGCGGCCGGAAGATCGCCTATCCGGATACGCTGTACGGCACCGACAGCCACACCACGATGGTGAACGGATTGGGCATCCTCGGCTGGGGCGTCGGCGGCATCGAAGCGGAGGCCGCCATGCTCGGCCAGCCCATCGCCATGCTGATCCCCGACGTGATCGGCTTCCGGCTGACCGGCAAGCTGCCCGAGGGCGCGACGGCGACCGATCTCGTGCTGACAGTCACGCAGATGCTGCGCAGGAAAGGCGTGGTCGGCAAGTTCGTCGAGTTCTTCGGCCCGGGCCTGGATGAGCTGGCGCTGCCCGATCGCGCCACGATCGGCAACATGGCCCCCGAACACGGTGCCACCTGCGGCTTCTTCCCGGTCGACAAGATCACGCTCGACTATCTCAGGCTGACCGGGCGCGACACGCACCGGATCGCGTTGGCCGAGGCCTATCTGAAGGCGCAGGGCATGTTCCGCGAGCCTGGTTCCCCGGATCCGGTGTTCACCGATACGATCGAGCTCGATCTGTCCACCGTGCAGCCGTCGATGGCCGGGCCGAAGCGGCCGCAGGACCGGGTCTTGCTGAAGGACGTGGCATCCTCGTTCAATGCCGACCTGCCCAAGGGGCTGGGCGTACCGGCGAACGATGTCGGCAAGTCGGTCAAGGTCGAAGGCAAGAACTACGAGCTGACGCACGGCGATGTGGTGATCGCGGCCATCACCTCCTGCACCAATACGTCGAATCCGTCGGTGCTGGTGGCGGCGGGGCTGGTTGCGCGGAAGGCACGGGCGAAGGGGCTGCAACCGAAGCCGTGGGTGAAGACCTCACTGGCGCCGGGGTCGCAGGTGGTGACGGAATACCTGGAGAAGTCGGGCCTGCAGACGGATCTGGATGCGATCGGCTTCAACCTCGTCGGTTACGGCTGCACGACGTGCATCGGCAACTCCGGTCCGCTGGATGATGCGGTCGTCGACGCGATCGAGGATAACAGGCTGGTCGGCACCGCCGTGATCTCGGGCAACCGCAACTTCGAGGGGCGGGTGCACCCGAACGTGCGGGCGAACTATCTGGCCTCGCCGCCACTGGTGGTGGCCTACGCGCTGTTCGGCAAGGTGACGAAGGATATCACGACCGAGCCGCTGGGTACCGGGTCGGACGGCAAGCCGGTCTATCTGCGCGACATCTGGCCCACGAACAAGGAGATCGCGGACGTGATCGCCGCCAGCGTGTCGCGCGACCAATTCCTGCGGCGCTACGCCGAGGTGTTCAAGGGACCGAAGCAGTGGCAGGCGATCCAGATTGAGGGCGACAGCGCCACCTATCGCTGGTCCGAGGGCTCGACCTATGTGAAGAACCCGCCCTACTTCGAGGGCATCACGATGGAGCCGAAGCCGGTCGGCGACATTACCGGCGCGCGGGTCCTGGCGGTGCTGGGTGACAGCATCACGACCGACCACATCAGCCCGGCTGGCTCGATCCGGAAGACCTCGCCAGCGGGTGTATACCTGCTGGAACGGCAGGTCACCCAGCCCAACTTCAACAGCTATGGCGCGCGGCGCGGCAATCATGAGGTCATGATGCGCGGCACCTTCGCCAACATCCGCATCCGCAATGAGATGCTGCAGAACGTCGAGGGCGGGTACACCAGGCACCTGCCGAGCGGCGAGCAGATGTCGATCTACGATGCGGCGATGCGCTACAAGAAGGAGGGCGTGCCGCTGGTCGTGTTCGGCGGCAAGGAGTACGGCACCGGCTCCTCCCGCGACTGGGCGGCGAAGGGGACGTTCCTGCTGGGTGTGAAGGCGGTGATCGTCGAGAGCTTCGAGCGTATCCACCGCTCCAACCTGGTGGGCATGGGCGTGCTGCCGCTGGTGTTCAAGCCGGGGATAGACCGCAAGACGCTGGGCATCACCGGGGAGGAGATCATCGACATCACCGGGCTGGAGAAGATCACGCCGCGGATGGAGCTGTCGCTGAGAATCCACCGGACCGACGGGAAGGTGGACACCGTGCCGGTGATCTGCCGGATCGATACCGTCGATGAGGTCGCCTACTACCAGCACGGCGGCATCCTGCAGTACGTGCTGCGCGGCATGGCGAAGGCCGCTTGAGCCATCTGGGGTGGATCGGTTGCGTGCCCGCAACCGATCCGTTCCCCTACCGCTTTTTCCGGATGACCTTGACTTTGATCGTCACGGTGATCCATATTAGCGGCAGGAGGTTCGTTGCCTTCATCAACGGCTCCTCCAGATGTTGTGCCGGCGGGGACCATCCTCGCCGGCATTTTCATTCTGGTCGGGAGTTGTGAACGAAAGGTTTACGGGCTGGCCGCCGCGGGCCGGTCGAGGTGGCGGAAGGAGCCGGCGGCTTCCGACCGGGCCGCATCAGACACGACCGGGCTGCGCTGCAGCGCCTGCCGGGGTCGCAGCAATAGATGCGATCGGTGTCGGCGATACACCCTACGATGCCGAGGCGGCCGGCAAGATCGGGCTGCGCACAATCGGGCTGCTGTGTGCGGGTTTCCCGAGGCTGACCTGCGCACGGCTGGGTGCGTGGCCATCTTTCGCGATCCCGCCGATCTACTCGCGCGGTATGGGGCGTCGCCACCGGTCGGCTGAACCGTGTCCCGCGCGCCAGCCGGTATGTGCCCACGCGCGGCAGCGACGATCAGGCGGCCTGCAGCTCGGCCCAGGTATCGTCCAAGGCGGCCTTGATGCGCGCCGCGGCCACGTCGATCTCGGCCTCGGTGACGATCAGCGGGGGTGAGAAGGCGATGCGGTCGCCAATGAAGCGGGTGATCAGGCCGTGCCTATGTGCGTGCCGGTCGGCCACGGTGCCGACCTTGCCGGCGGGCTCGAACTGACGGCGCGTCGGCTTGTCGGCGACCATCTCGATGCCGCACAGCAGACCGACGCCGCGGACCTCGCCGACCAGGGGGTGATCGGCCAGCCGGCCGAGGGCCTGCTGCAGGCGGGGACCGACCTGCGCGACATGGCCCAGCATATCCATTTCTTCATAGATACGGAGGGTCTCCATCGCCACGGCCGTGGTGACCGGGTGCCCGGCGTAGGTGAAGCCATGGGCGAAATTGCCGAGCTTGCGGCTTTCATCAAGCATGGCATCGAAGATGCGCTGGTTGACCAGCAGGGCCGAAATCGGCTGCATCCCGGCCGACAACGCCTTGGCGCAGGAGATCATGTCGGGCTTCAGGTCGTAGGTCTGGCAGCCCCACATGTTGCCGGTGCGTCCGAAGCCGCAGATCACCTCATCGGCGATGAACAGCATGTCGTACTTGCGAATGATGGCCTGCACCTTCTCCCAGTAGGTGCGGGGCGGCGTCAGGCCGCCGCCGGCGCCCATGACCGGTTCGGCAATGAAGGCGGCACAGGTCTCAGGGCCTTCGCGCTGGATCAGTTGCTCCAACGCTTCGGCCATGCGGGTGGCAAACTATTCCTCGGACTCGCCTTCATTGCGGTGGCGGT
>DASQVN010000480.1:0-7474 GCA_035640755.1 Rhodopila sp. | reverse complement strand
CCCAGGTACAACGTCCCGTTCGGCCGGTTGGACACCATGTACACCCAGCCGCCGTGCGTCACCGTTGTGGGACCGCCGGTGCGTGGATGGCCGGGTCAAGCCCGGCCATGACGGAGAGGGCACGGCATGCGGACACTACTCTTCTCCTCCCGCGTCTGCCTGATCCGTAAGGGCCGCGCCCGGCCATGACGGTGAGGGCATGGCGCGCGGACAACACTTTTCTCCTCCCGCGTCGTTCTGATGCGTAGGGGCCGCGCCCGGCATCTGGCGCGGACCCGCGGCGAGGGTCAGCATCAGCGGACCTACAGCAACAGGCTCAGCGGATCCTCCACCACCTGCTTGAACGCGCGCAGCCAGCGGGCGCCGAGGGCACCGTCCACCACCCGGTGATCGACCGACAGCGTGCAGGTCATCACCGTCGCGATCCCCAACTCATCGCCGCGCACGATCGGCCGCTTCTGCCCGGCTGCGACCGCCAGGATCGCCGACTGCGGCGGATTGATGATGGCTGCGAACTCCGACACCCCGAACATCCCCATGTTCGAGATCGAGAACCCGCCGCCCTGGAACTCCTCCGGCTTCAGCTTCCCGGTCCGCGCCCGCCCGGCCAGGTCGCGCATCTCACGGCTGATCGTGGACAAGCCCTTCTGGTCGGCCTTGCGGATGATCGGCGTGATCAACCCGTCGGGGATGGCGACGGCGACACTGATGTCGATGTCGTCATAGAAGACCATGCCGTCATCGGTCCAGCTTGCGTTGACCTCCGGCACCCGGCGCAGCGTTGCGGCGGCGGCCTTGATCACCATGTCGTTGATGGTGATCGTGTAGCTGTCCGGCGCGTCCTTCGGCGGCGCCTTGGCGTTCAGTTGGCCGAGCAGCCCGACCAGCGCGTCGATCTCGATATCCATCGAGACATAGAAGTGCGGGATGGTCGATTTCGCCTCGCTCAGCCGGCGGGCGATGACCTTGCGCATGGTGGAGTGTGGCACCAGCCGGTGCGGCGCGCTGATCGCCGGCTGCGTCGCCTTGCCCAACGGCGCGGCGGGAGGCGGCGCGACGCCCGGCGCGGCCATCTCCGAGACCGGCGCCGGGCGCGCGCCCTTCTGCGCCGCCTCGATATCCACCTTGATGATCCGCCCGTTCGGCCCGCTGCCTCTCAGGGTGGAAAGCTCGATACCGGCCTGCTGCGCCATCCGCCGCGCGAGCGGCGAGGCGAAGATGCGCCCGCCCTCGCCATGCCCATTCGCCCCGGGCCGTGTCGGCGGCTGCGCGGCGGGCGGGTTCGCCGGTGTTGGCGCCAACCGCCCACCCTCCGTGGTGCCGCTCACGTCCGCAGCGGCCTCCGGCTTTGGGGCAGGGGGCGGTGCCGCTGGCGGGGCCTCCGGCACCGCCTCGCCCGGCTCCACCAGCACCGCGATCGGTGCGTTCACCTGGACGCCCTGGGTGCCGTCATCGACCAGGATCTTGCCGAGGACGCCTTCGTCGACGGCTTCGACCTCCATGGTCGCCTTGTCGGTCTCGATCTCGGCGATGACGTCGCCCGCCTTGATCGGCTCGCCTTCCTTCTTCAGCCAGCGCGCGAGCGTGCCCTCGGTCATCGTCGGGCTGAGCGCCGGCATCAGGATGTTCGTCGCCATTCGTCGCGTTCCCCCCGCTCAGACGATCTTCTTCACCGCGTCCACCACCCACTCGGGCTGCGGCAGCGCAAGCTTTTCCAGGTTCGCGGCATAGGGCAGGGGCACATCCACCCCGTGCACCCGCACCGGCGGGGCGTCGAGCCAGTCGAACGCGTGCTCGATCACCTGCATGGCGATTTCGGCGCCGATGCCGGCATACGGCCAGCCTTCCTCCACGGAGACCACGCGGTTGGTCTTCTTCACGCTTTCGATGATGGTTGCGGTATCCAGCGGGCGCAGGCTGCGCAGGTTGATCACCTCGGCGTCGATGCCCTGTTCGGCCAGCGCCTCGGCCGCCTTCATCGCCACGCCGACCATGATGCTGAAGGCAACGATGGTGACGTGCGAGCCGCTGCGCTCCACTTTCGCCCGCCCGATCGGGACGATGAACTCCTCATCCACCGGGCAGTCGTAGGTGTGGCCGTAGAGGATCTCGTTCTCCAGCACGATCACCGGGTTCGGGTCGCGGATCGCCGCCCGCAACAACCCCTTGGCGTCGGCGGACGACCAAGGCGCCACCACCTTGAGCCCCGGCACATGCGCATACCAACTCGCGTAGCACTGCGAGTGCTGCGCGGCGACACGCGCCGCGGCGCCGTTCGGGCCACGGAACACGATCGGGCAGCCCATCTGCCCGCCCGACATGTACAGCGTCTTGGCAGCCGAGTTGATGATCTGGTCCATCGCCTGCATGGCGAAGTTGAAGGTCATGAACTCGACGATCGGCTTGAGGCCGTTCAAGGCCGCGCCAACCGCCATGCCGGTGAAGCCGTGCTCGGTGATCGGCGTGTCGATGACGCGCCTCTCGCCGAACTCGTCCAGCAGGCCCTGGCTGATCTTGTAGGCCCCCTGGTACTGTGCGACCTCTTCGCCGATCAGGAATACGTCCGGATCGCGGCGCATCTCCAGCGCCATGGCGTCGCGCAGTGCCTCGCGCACGGTGATCGGCTTGGTTGGCCCCCAGTCCCTGTCCGGCGCCGGGGCGGCTTCCAGCGCCTCCTTGCGCTGGCCCTTGGCGCCCATTTCGGCGATCGCCTTCACGTCCGTGGCCTCGGCCGCGACCTTGGGCAATGCCGGAGCTTCCGCCTTCGCGGCGGGCGCCTCGGCGGCAGACGCATCCTCGCCGTTGGCGCTGAGCACGGCGATCGGCGTGTTCACCGCGACACCTTCGGTACCCTCGTCCACCAGGATGCGGGCGAGCATGCCTTCGTCCACCGCCTCGACCTCCATGGTCGCCTTGTCGGTCTCGATCTCGGCGATCACATCGCCGGCGCGCACCTCGTCGCCGACGGATTTCAGCCAGCGCGCCAGCTTGCCCTCGGTCATGGTCGGGGACAGCGCGGGCATCAGGATCTGCGTCGCCATCGGCTCAGCCCTCCAGCAATACGTCGGTGTAGAGCTCGGACGGATCGGGCTCCGGGCTGCTCTGCGCGAAGTCGGCGGCCTCCTGCACGATGGCCTTCACCTCGTCGTCGATCGACTTGACGGTCTTTTCGTCCACGCCGAGTTCCTCCAGCCTGTGGCGGGCGTTCTCGATGCAGTCATGCTGGGTGCGCATCATCTGCACCTCCTCGCGGGTGCGGTACTTCGCCGGGTCGGACATTGAGTGGCCGCGATACCGGTACGTCTTCACCTCCAGCAGGTACGGGCCGTTGCCCGCTCGGCAGTACGCCACGGCCTGTTCGGCGGCATCCTTCACCGCCAGCACGTCCATGCCGTCGGCCTGCGTGCCGGGGATGCCCCACGGCGCACCATTCTGCGAGAGATCGCCGCTGGCCGAGGCACGCTCGACCGAGGTGCCCATGCCGTACTTGTTGTTCTCGATCACATACACGGCCGGCAGCTTCATCAGGGCTGCGAGGTTGAAGCTTTCGAACACCTGGCCCTGGTTCGACGCGCCCTCACCGAAATAGGTCAGGCAGACACGGTCGTTGCCGCGGTACTTGTTGCTGAATGCGAGCCCGGTGCCCAGGCTGACCTGCGCGCCGACGATGCCGTGCCCGCCGAAGAAGTTCTTCTCCTTGCTGAACATGTGCATCGAGCCGCCCTTGCCGTGCGAATATCCGCCGCTGCGGCCGGTCAGCTCCGCCATCACACCGCGCGGCTCCATGCCCGTCGCCAGCATATGGCCGTGGTCGCGGTAGGAGGTGATGACCTCATCGCCATCGCTGATCGCCATCTGCATGCCGACAACGACGGCTTCCTGGCCGATGTACAGATGGCAGAAGCCGCCGATCAGGCCCATACCGTACAACTGGCCGGCCTTTTCCTCGAACCGGCGGATCAGCAACATGCTGCGATACGCTTTGAGCAGCTCATCCCGGTCGATGGTCTTCTCCCGGGGCTTGCCGCGCTTCCTCGTCTCAGCCGCCTGCGCCATGGGGACGTCTCCCGTTTCTGTGCCATGGCAGGAGTTGCGGCAACTTGGCCGAAATCACAAGCGGCCTTGGCGAAAAATCGTGATGTTGCAATGCAATAGTGAAGTTAACTGAATGTTGGTTAACTAATTGGCGGACGGACATTCGGGCAGGCCGCGGCGGCAGGCTCATTGCCGCCGGCGGCCCATGGGCAACGCATTCTTTCGCGGCCGCACCCCACTTTGAACAAAACTTCCGGCGGCCGGCTCTACTGCGTTGCTTGATGCACCGGCCGCATATGCTGGTGAGCTTCATTGTCCCGCCGGAAGCGGAGTCCATCTACCGGCATTGTCCAACGCGGCAGCAGGGGGATAGTTGGCGGGGTGAGCGTTCGCAGGACTGAACTTTTTGTCGTCCCGCTCCTTCTCCTGCTCGGGCTGGCGCGGGCCGTCTCGGCCGCTCCGCCGCCACCTTCGGTCACCGTCGCGGCCGTGCCGGTGCAGGACGTCGCGCCGGTGTACAGCTATATCGGCCGCGTCGTGGCGATCCAGTCGGTGCAGGTCGTGCCGCGCGTCACCGCGTTCATCGACGAGCTGACGGTGCAGCAGGGCAGCGATGTGAAGGCCGGCCAGGTGCTGTATGAGCTGCAGAAGGCGCAGTACCAGGCGGCGCTGACCGGTGCGCAGGCGCAGCTTGCCTCGGCGCAGGCGCAGGTGAAGAATGCTCAGCTTGCCTATGACCGTTCGGCCAAGCTGAACAAGCAGGGGTTTGAGGCGCAGGCGAACCTCGATCAGGCCACCGCGAACCTGGAACAGGCACAGGCGGCGGTGCTGACCGCACAATCCAACCTGCAGCAGGCCGCGCTGAACCTGAGCTACTGCACCATCACCTCACCCATCGACGGGCGTATTGGCGCCGTCACCCTGACCAAGGGCAACCTGGTCACCCCCAGCACGCCGACCATGGCCACGATCAACCAGCTTGACCCGATCCGCGTGGTGTTCTCGGTCAGTGACAGTGAGGTGGTGTCCGCCCAAAAACAGACCGGCGCAACGCAGGAGCAGATCGCGGCGGGGCTGGTCGTGAACCTGCAGCTTCCCGACGGGTCGAAGTATCCGATTTCCGGCAAGATCGCCTTTATCAGCAACCAGGTGGATATGCAGACCGGCACCGTGTCGGTCTATGCCGACTTCGCCAACCCGCAGAAGCTGCTGCTGCCGGGCGCCTTCGTGAATGTCGAGGTGCGCCGCAGCAAGCCCGAGGAGAAGCCGCTGGTGCCCGTCGCCGCGGTGCAAACCGACCAGCAGGGCAGCTACGTGCTGGTCGTCGGCCCCGACAACAAGGTCCGCCAGCAGCCGGTCCAGCTCGGCCGGCAGATCGCGCAGAACGAGATCGTCAACAAGGGGCTGTCAGGCGGGGAGCGTGTGATCGTCGCCGGGGTGCAGAAGGTCCAGCCCGGCGAGGTGGTGAACCCGACCGAAGCGCCGCCGCCCGACCAGTCCGCCGCGGCAGCCGCGCAGGACCAGGGCGGATAACGGCATGCTGTCCGGGTTCTTCATCCGGCGGCCCAAGTTTGCCGTCGTCATCTCGATCGTCATCACCCTGTGCGGCCTGCTGGCGCTGTCCGCCATTCCGGTCGCGCAGTTCCCGAACATCACGCCGCCGCAGGTGATCGTCTCGGCCACCTATCCAGGGGCGAGTGCGGAAACGATCCAGAAGCTGGTCGCCCAGCCGATCGAGGAGCAGGTGAACGGCGCGCCCGACATGCTCTACATGCAGAGCACGAGCTCGAGCTCCGGCACCTACAGCCTGAGCGTGACCTTCGCCATCGGCTCGGACCCCAACATCGACCAGGTGAACGTCCAGAACCGCGTCCAGCTCGCCCAGGCGCAACTGCCGAGCGAGGTGACGCAGGAGGGGCTGACGATCCGCGCGGCGACGAGCAATTTCGTGCTGGCGGTCAATCTTTATTCCGACAACAACAAGTACGATCAGCTGTTCATCTCGAACTACGCCTATATGCATCTGCAGCAGCAGATCGCCCGGACGCCGGGTGTCGGCAACACGCAGATCTTCGGCCAGCGGCAATACGCGATGCGGGTCTGGATGGATCCGGTGCGCATGTCGGCGCTGGGCATCGCGGCGTCGGACGTGGTGACGGCGATCCAGCAGCAAAACCTGCAGGTCGCCGCAGGCCAGATCGGCCAGCCGCCGGTCTCGGGCGCCCAGCAGCAGCAGCTCACGATCCTGACGCCGGGCGAGCTGACCACGCCCGAGCAGTTCGCCAACATCATCATCCGTACCAACGAGAACGGCGGCCTGGTGCGGATCAAGGACGTCGGCAACGTCGAGCTGGCGGCGGAAACCTATTCATCGAACTCATCGCTCGACGGCAGCCCCTCGGCGACGCTGGCGGTGTATCAGACGCCGAACGCGAATGCGCTGGCGGTCGCGGGCTCGATCGAGAAGCAGATGCAGGAGCTGGCGAAGTCGTTTCCGGCGGGGCTGCGCTACGCGATCGTCTACAATGCGACGAACTTCGTCCGCGCCAACATCGTCGAGATCGTGCAGACGCTGGCGATCACGCTGGTTCTGGTGGTGCTGGTCGTCTACGTGTTCCTGCAGGACTGGCGGGCGACGCTGATCCCGACCATCGCCATCCCGGTGTCGCTGATCGGCGTCTTCGCGGTGCTGTACATGCTGGGCTACAGCGCCAACACGGTGGACCTGTTCGCGATCGTGCTGGCGATCACGCTGGTGGTGGACGATGCGATCGTGGTGGTGGAGAACGTGACCCGCACGCTGGAGCACGATCCATCGCTGTCGGTGCCGCAGGCGACCGAGACCGCGATGCGGGAGATCGCCGGGCCGGTCATTGCGACGACGCTGGTGCTGGTGGCGGTGTTCGCGCCGGTCGGGTTCGTCGCGGGCGTCACCGGGGCGCTGTACCGCCAGTTCGCGACCACGATCTCGGTCTCCGTGGTGATCTCCGGCATCAACGCGCTGACCCTCAGCCCGGCGCTGTGTGCGCTGTTCCTGCGGCCGCCGGAGAAGGCGCGGTTCTTCGTCTTCCGCTGGTTCAATGCCGTGTTCGACAGGGGGCGCAATGCCTATGGCTGGTGCGTCACCCGCCTGTCGCGCCACCTGATCGTCGGCTCGCTCGCGGTCGCGGCGTCGTTTGCCGTCGGCTACGTGCTGATGCAGCGCACGCCGACCGGATTCCTGCCGGAGGAGGACCAGGGCTACTTCTTCGTCAACATCCAGGCTCCGAACGGTGCCTCGCTGAACCGTACCCAGGCGGTGGTGGACCAGGTCGGACGCACACTGCTGCAAACGCCGGGCGTCGCCCACGCGATCGAGCTTGCCGGCTTCAGCATCGTCGCCGGCGCACAGCAGCCCAATGCCGGCACGGTGATCGCGATCATGAAGCCGTGGGCGCAG
>DASQVN010000479.1:0-2833 GCA_035640755.1 Rhodopila sp. | reverse complement strand
CCGCGGCACCACCGGTGCGCAGATGGCCGGGTCGAGCCCGGCCATGACGATTGGACCCGGCCATGACGATAATGGCGCGGCGTGGCCCAAGGCCTGCCCCCAACCCTACCCCACCAGACGCAGCGCCTTCGCCGCCTGCAGCACGTCCGCGGCATGCCCGGTCACGCTGACCTTGCGCCACGCCTTGGCAATCTTCCCGGCGCCGTCGATCAGGAACGTCGTGCGTTCCATGCCCATGTACGTCCGGCCGTACATCGACTTCTCGACCCACGTCCCGTACCGCTCCGCCACCGCGTGATCCTCGTCCGAGGCCAGTGGAAACGTCAGGTTGTACTTCGCCGCGAACGTCTCGATCGGCTTCATCTTGTCGGGTGAGACGCCGATCACCTCCAGGCCGATGCCCTGGAGATCCGGCATCGCCTCCTGAAAGGCGCAGGCCTCCTTGGTGCAGCCCGGCGTGTCGGCCTTCGGGTAGAAATACAGGATGAACGGCCGCCCCCGCATGTCGGCCAGGCGGACCGTCCGTCCACCGGTCGCGGGCAGTTCGAACGCAGGTGCCGGATCACCTTCCTGGACACTCATGTGACGCCCCTCCCTGGTCCTATTCGGCCGCGCGCCGCGGCATCTTCGTCGTGGCTGCCCCCACCGACCTCTTGGCGCCGGACTTCTTCGCGGCGGGCTGCTTTGCCGCGGCCTTCTTGGCAGCGGATGCCGTCACCGGTTCGGCCGAGGCCTTGCGGGCGGGCGCCTTGCGCGGCGCCGCCGGCGTCTCGCCGCCATTCTTCCTGGGCGCCGCCTTGGCCGCCTTCCGCGCGGCCGCCCCGCGCGGCTTCAGCGGCTTGCCCTTCTCGGCCAGCAGCGCCACCGCCTGATCGACCGAGACATCCTCCATCGCCACCCCGCGCGGCAGGTTCGCGACCGTGTTGCCGTACTGCACATAAGGCCCGAACCGCCCCTTGCGCACGCTGATCGGCTCGCCGTCGCGCGGATGCGGCCCCACCGTGCGCACGCTCGCCATCTTGCGCGCCAGCAGATCGACCGCGCGGTTCAGCCCGAGTGCCAGGATGTCGTCGTCCTTGTCGAGCGAGCCGAACACCGCGCCCATCTTCACATACGGGCCGAAACGCCCGATGCCGGCCTCGATCTTCTCCTTCGTCTCGGGATGCACCCCGACCACCCGCGGCAGCGACAGCAGCGCCAGCGCCTGCTCCAGCGTCAGATTCTCCCCGTCCATCCCGCGCGGCAGCGAGGTCCGTTTCGGCCGAGCCTTCTTGTCGTCCGGCGCCGGCTCGCCCTGCTGCACATACAGCCCATACGGGCCACGCCGTAGCGTGATGTCCTCGCCGGTCTCGGGATGCTGGCCCAGCACCCGCACGCCTTCCTTCAGCGCCTCGCCCTGATCGTCGCCGACATCGATCGCCAGCCGCCGCGTGTACTGGCACGCCGGGTAGTTGGAGCAGCCGATGAAGCTGCCATACCGTCCGAGCTTCAGCCCGAGCCGCCCGGTGCCGCAGGCCTGGCACTGGCGCGGGTCCGAGCCATCCTCGCGCGGCGGGAAGAAGTGCGGGCCAAGCTCCTCGTCCAACGCCGAGATCACGTCGCTGATCTTCAGATCCTTGGTCTGCTCGACCGCCTGGGAGAATTCCTCCCAGAATGCGCGCATCACCGCCCGCCAATCCAGCCGCCCGTCGGAAATCTCGTCGAGCTTCTCCTCGAGCGCCGCGGTGAAGCCGGTATCGACGTAATGCTCGAAGAAGCTGACCAGGAAGGCGGTGACCAGCCGGCCGCGGTCCTCGGGGATGAAGCGCCGCCGCTCCAGCCGCACATACTTGCGGTCCTGCAGCACCGAGAGGATCGCGGCATAGGTCGACGGCCGGCCGATCCCCAGCTCCTCCATTTTCTTGACCAGGCTCGCTTCCGAGTAGCGCGGCGGCGGCTGGGTGAAGTGCTGCGTCGCATCCACCTGCCCGCGCTTCAGCGGATCGCGCTCCGCCATCGGCGGCAGCATCCGGTTCTCTTCGTCGTCCGGCGCGCCCTCCGCCTTGTCGTCGGTATCCTCGCGATACAGCTTCAGGAACCCGTCGAACGCGACGATCGAGCCGGTGGCACGCAGCTTCACGCCCTTGCTGTCCGTCACCTCGACACTGACCTGGTCGAGCTCCGCCGACTGCATCTGCGACGCGACCGCGCGCTTCCAGACCAGCTCATACAACCGGCGCTGGTCCGGGGTCAGGTCGCGCGCGACGCTCTCGGGGGTGCGGGAGACATCCGTCGGCCGGATCGCCTCATGCGCCTCCTGCGCGTTCTTCGCCTTGCTGGTGTATTCGCGCGGCGCCGCCGGCAGGTAGTTCGGGCCGAACGCGGCCTTGACATGGTCGCGGATGCCGAAGATCGCCTCCCGCGCCATCTGCACGCCGTCGGTCCGCATATAGGTGATCAGGCCGGTCGTCTCGCCGCCGATATCGACGCCCTCATACAGCGCCTGCGCCAGCCGCATCGTCTGCTGCGCACCGAACCCGAGCTTGCGCGACGCCTCCTGCTGCAGGGTGGAGGTCGTGAACGGCGGCGGCGGGTTGCGCTTGACGCGCTTCCGTTCAACCGAGCCGACGGTGAATGCGCCGGCCTCCACCGCGTGCTTGGCAGCCAGCGCGGTAGCTTCGTTCGGCAGGTCGAACTGATCCAGCCGCTTACCGTTCAGGTGCGTCAGCCTCGCGGTGAACGGTGCGCCGGCCGGCGTGGTGAACAGCGCCTCAACGGTCCAGTACTCCCGCGCGCGGAACACCTCGATCTCGGCTTCCCGCTCGCAGATCAGCCGCAGCGCGACCGACTGCAC